>CAMZKV010000018.1 GCA_947311445.1 uncultured Chlorobiota bacterium
GAAAAACAGGTTGAAAATACAATCTCTCTTTTTTTAGAAGGTTCAACAATTCCTTTCATTAGCAGATACAGAAAAGAAATGACAGGAGCTTTGGATGAAGTTCAAATTTCCGAAATAAAATCACTTCAAGAAAAATACGAAGAACTTGAAAAAAGAAGAGAAAGTATTCTTACAGCAATTGAAAAACAAGGAAAACTAACAGAAGAACTTAAAAAACAAATTGAAGCAACTTACGATTTAATAGAATTAGAAGATTTATACCTTCCATACAAAATAAAACGAAAAACCAGAGCTGTAAAAGCAAAAGAAAAAGGCTTAGAACCTCTTGCGAAAATAATTTTTAAACAAAACATTAAAGATGTTGAAAACGAAGCACTAAAATATTTGAATGATGAAGTTGAAACAATTGAAGATGCCCTGCAAGGAGCAAGAGATATTATTGCAGAAGAAATAAATGAGAACAAAAAAGTTAGAAATGCAGTAAGGCGAGAATTCAAATACACTGCAACCGTTAAAGCATCTGTTGTAAAAACTAAAAAAGAGGAAGCAATAAAATTTAAAGATTATTTTGATTTTCAGGAAAGTCTTAAAAAAATACCTTCTCACAGGCTATTAGCAGTTTTTAGAGGTGTAAATGAAGGATTTTTAAGAGTGAAAATTCATCCTAATGAAGAAAATGTTTTAGAAAAACTTGACAAAATATTGCTGAAAGGAAACGGAAATGCAAGTGCACAAGTTCAAGATGCTATTGATGATGCATATAAAAGACTACTTCTTCCTTCAATAGAAAATGAATTTACAAAATTAGCAAAAGAAAAAGCCGACCAAGAAGCAATTAAAGTTTTTGCCGATAATTTAAGACAACTTTTACTTTCTGCTCCTTTGGGTGAAAAACGCATTCTCGCTATTGACCCTGCATTCCGAACAGGCTGCAAAATTGTTTGTTTAGATGAAAACGGAAACCTTTTACATAATGATGTAATTTACCCACACCCCCCGCAAAAAGATACTTTTAAATCGGCAAGTTTAGTTTCAGAACTCACAAGTAAATACAATATTGAAGCAATTGCAATTGGAAACGGAACAGCAAGTAGAGAAACGGAACAGTTTGTTAAACAGAAGGTTAGATTTGAAAGAGATGTTGATGTTTTTGTAGTTAGTGAAGACGGAGCATCGGTTTATTCAGCATCAAAAATTGCAAGAGATGAATTCCCTAACTTTGATGTAACAGTGCGTGGAGCAGTTTCAATTGGCAGGCGTTTGGCTGACCCATTGGCAGAACTTGTAAAAATAGACCCAAAATCAATAGGAGTAGGACAATACCAACACGATGTTGACCAAAAAGAACTTCAAAAAAGCCTTGATACTGTTGTTGAAAGTTGCGTAAATGCAGTAGGAATTGATATTAACACAGCAAGCAAACAATTGCTAACTTATGTTTCTGGCTTAGGCGAAGGATTGGCTCAAAACATTGTAGATTATAGAAAAGAAAATGGAGCTTTTAAATCTCGTAAAGAAATTTCAAAAGTAAAAAGACTTGGAAATAAGGCTTTTGAGCAATCAGCTGGTTTTTTAAGAATAAGAAACGCAAAAAATCCTTTGGATAATTCAGCAGTTCATCCTGAGGCATACCATATTGTTCAGAAAATGGCAAAAAATATGGGTGTAAGTATTAATGAATTTATAAAAGATGCTGAACTTAGAAAAAAAATAAAATTACAAAATTACCTTACAGACAAAATAGGTTTGCCAACTTTAACCGACATAATGAAGGAGCTCGAAAAGCCCGGCAGAGACCCACGTGAAAAAGCAAAAGTTTTTGAATTTGCACAAAATGTAACTTCCGTAGATGATTTGCATGAAGGAATGATACTTCCGGGTATTGTTACAAATATTACAAATTTTGGTGCTTTTGTTGATGTTGGAGTTAAGCAAGACGGACTTGTACACATTTCGCACCTTAAAAATGCTTATGTTAAAAATCCGGCAGATGTTGTTAAACTTCATCAGCACGTTAAAGTTAAAGTTTTAAGTATAGATTTAGTTAGAAAACGTTTGGCTTTAAGTATGAAAGAGGCAGAATAAATCAATAAGTTATGTTTACAAAAAAAATTAAGCAATTAAATGCAACACATAACCATTTACTATAACACCCGAAGAATAATCTTGTGGCAAAAAACCGAAGAATTAGAAATTAAGGTTGAAAATCTTGAAATAGATGAGCCATTTTTGCATAAATGTACAGATAGGATGAACAATATTTTAAATATTTTCTTTAAAAATGAGAATATGCAAGAAATTAGTTTTGAACATTACGATTTGAATAAATTGCTCAACGATTTTAAAACTTATTTTAAATATATTGAAGCAGCAGGAGGATTAGTAAGAAATAAACAAAATGAATTACTTATAATTCACCGTTTTGGAATACCGGATTTGCCAAAAGGGAAAATTGAAAAAAATGAAAGCCCACAAAAAGCTGCATTAAGAGAAGTTGAAGAAGAATGCGGAATAAGTACTCTTGAAATTGTTGGAAAAGCAAAATCATCATACCATATTTATATTCATAAAAGTAAAACAATTTTAAAAAAAACACACTGGTTCTACATGAAATACAAAGACAATGAAAAATTAATTCCTCAAACAGAAGAAGATATAAGTCTGGTAGAATGGTGTAATTATGAGAAAATAATGAAATATAAGAAGGAAACATACTTGAGCTTAAAATCTTATCTTCTTTAAATACTTGTATTTTGTACTAATGTTTTCAAATTTATTACAAAATGAAAAATTATTATAGTTATCATTTTTTTATATCTTTGAAATTGTGAGTGTTTTGCAAGAACTATGAAAAAGAGTTACGACAAAGATATTACTATTTTTAATAACATTAAAAGCAATAATCAAAAAGCTTTAAATGAACTGTTTAATAAATATTACCATGTTCTTTGTGAATACTCATTTTTGATTACAAATGATAAAGCAGGCTCTGAAGAAATTGTTGCTGATATTTTTGCGAATATTTGGATTAATAGAGATAAAATATATATAAAAAAGAATGTAAGAGCATATCTTTTCAAGAGTACAAAAAATTTAGCAATCTCTTACCTTAGAAAAAATAAAAATATTTTTGAGAAAATAGAAGAAGAAAATCTCATTAATACAAATAGTAATTCTCCCGACCAATATATTATTAATAGAGAAAAGCAACTAAAAATAAAAGATATTTTGGATATTATTCCTAAAAGGAGCAGAGAAATATTTATTCTTCACCGTTTTAGTGGTCTAAAATATCAGGATATTGCAGAAACATTAGATATTTCAGTGAAAACAGTTGAGAAACACATATCAAAGGCATTAAGAGTATTGCGAGAAACTTTTCAAGATAAATCTCAAATAATTTAATATTTTTAACCCAACAAAAAAAGAGAAAGCAGTTAACTTTCTCTTTTATATATATTTTTTAAATATATTACTGATTTTTTCCAACAAAAGATAGGATGCCTACTGCACAAGTTTTACTTCTGCCTTTCCCAGGTTTAAATCTTATAGAAACATAGTAAACTCCGGATCTTTTACAAATAAAGTCAAACTTATCGGTATTACTTTTTTCAGTTGAGTTCCATGGTTTTGTCTCTGGATGTCTGCTGTCAAAAAGAGTTAATTTTACATCATTTCTACTTTTTATAGGAGTACATAATATAAAACGATATCTAGTTCCTCTGTTTAAAACAACAGGCCATTTTGTTCCGTTAATACTTCTACTTGATCTTACAGCCCTTAATTTTGTATTAAAGTCTCGAAGATAGATAGCATTACCACCTTGTCTTGCACATTTATATACTCTTTGCTGCTTACATTGTGCTTTTGTTTCTTCTTGCGGTGCAAAGATAAATAAACTTGTTATTGCTATAAGAATTGCTATTTTCTTCATTATAGTGAGATTAAATTGTTACGAATTTTAATTATTTTATTTGAAATTTTATCTAAATCTTCTTGTGTGTATTCTATTGTTGTGTGTTCTCCCGGAATTAATAACGTTATATCTCCCTCTTTTATTATTTCATCTTCTCCGTCAATTATTTCAATTTTAACATTGTCATACAATGTTGCTAATTCATGAAACTGCTTGTTCATTCCATCGAAACGTGCTTTTTCATTAAACATATCCAATACCTCTAATAGTTCTTTCAAAATATCTTTTTGTCCTACTATTATCTCTTCGGTTTTTTTATCGCTTTTAAATTGATTAACTTTTGCAGCGAGATATTGTCCTTCTAACCAAACCCCCGTAATCATTAATGCACTAAGATCACTTCTTCTTGTTTCTCTAAGGTGTGCATCCATATCATGATAGCTGGTAACAGAAAGATACATAAGTTTCTGCATATCCGTGCTGTTGGTTGCTAATCTTTTAAGAGTCTGAAAATCAAAGAATTGGTCAACGTCTAGTGCATCTGCAATTCTTTTAATTGATGTTAAATATTCAACAATTGCATTTTTTCTTTTGTAAACATTTAAATATCCTAAGTCGGCACTTAACATTCCAAGCCCAAGTGCTTTTTCAAAATTTGCATCAAAGTCTCCTGCTGTTTCTGTTGGTACTAAATTCTTTTTTGAATATGGTACCTTTAAATCTTCAATTGTTGCTGCCATTTCAATTGGAGATGGGAACATTTCAATTAAAGCATTAATCTTTTCAGGATCAATTTCAACTCTGTTTATTTCTTCATTTGCATCAGGTCCGTCAATAACATCGCTACTGTCATCACCTCCGCAAGAACTAAATATTGCAATTATCGAAAGTAAAAAAAATATCTTTTTTACCATAATTATTTTATTTTCATGCTTAATAATTATCCAAAAGTATTAAAAAAAAAAATATCTAAAAAATATACTTGAATATTTTTACATTTTTATTTTATTAATCGTCAATACTTAAACTTTTATTTTACTTCTTTTTAAAACTTATATTTCCAAAAAAGTCAATAAGTTTTCGCAAATGATCGTAATATAAAGGTATGTATAATAACAATGACATTGCCCAAATAAATAGGACATTGAACCAAAAAGTACCATAGAACTTACCCATAAAATATTTATTTGGCGAATAAAAATGTGCTCTTATACCAATAAAGTTTGTAGCGTCTGGTTCTAAATAAATAGGTTCTTCTTGTCTTATTAATTTGTCTTTAAATCTTAGAATTTTATTTTTTTCATATATATTTCTTACAATATCGTCTAAATGTTCATTATGGAATTTGTTTCTAAATTGAACATAATAGTTTGGCTTTCTTTTGTCTTGAAATTCAATAAGTTCTTCTTTAAGTTCATTTGCACTTGAATATATTGCCAAATAAAACTTTTTCCATATTTCTAATTTGTCTAATAAAATATAGCCATGTTCTTCAATATCATAATCTTTTATATTCAAAGAATTAATAAGATTTTCAGGAATAACTAGGGAGTCTTTTAATGTTGCATTATCGGCTTTTAGTACATCAAAATTATTATAATAGACATCAAAAGGAATTTGTTTTACTCCCTGTCCTGTTTTATATTTTTTTAATGTTTTTATTATTTTAAAGATTTCTTTATTTTCTTTTGAAATTTCGTTTCTTAAAAGAGCAAGTTCCATTTTTTGAATTTCAATAATGGAGTCTTTGTCTCCAACTTTATCATTAATTTCATCTTGTAATATTTCAAAAGATTCAATGCTTTCGGATAGTTTTGGAATAAGTTTATCTTGTTTAAAGTTTGCAGTGCTTTTTATTTGATTATATATGAAGTATTGTTTTTCAAATTTGTTTTCTTTAAATTGCTCTACCATTAATGCTTCGTATGCCCATCTGGAAACCATAACATCTGCAATAAGCGGAACTTTATCCACACTGCCAATTAGTCTGTTTAGTTTGTTAAAGCTGAACATTGCTCCCCCGAGTGCCATTTGAGGAATCATTAATAATGGTATTAAAATGTATATTGTTACTGCGGAATTAAATGCTGATGAAATGTTTAATCCCATAAAATTGGCAAATACAAAGGTTGAAAATAAAACTATCCAATATTCAAAATACATTCCTTGAATTCCTAAAATTGAGTTTCCTATTAAAACAAAAAGTATTGCTTGTATAGCTGACAATGATGTTAATATAATGATTTTTGCAGTTAAATAAGAGGAACGACTTAGGTGTAGGAACTTTTCTCGTTTTAGAATTTTTCTGTCTCTGAAAAT
This sequence comes from uncultured Chlorobiota bacterium, assembly GCA_947311445.1. Taxonomy (GTDB): domain Bacteria; phylum Bacteroidota; class Bacteroidia; order Bacteroidales; family JAADGE01; genus JAADGE01. Next base: position 6,236 of record CAMZKV010000018.1, read on the forward strand.
TTCTTCTGCACTTACTGTAAGTCCAAGGAAAAGTGCAACTACAATACTCATAAAAATGTATGGTGGAATGTTTTCATTGTCAAAAAAGACATATGTTGATGATGTGGGGTCTGCAATATATCTAATTAAAAATGCTAAGATAAATCCAAGTAGTGGTGCTTCTAGTAAGTTAAGAACTATGTATTGTGTATTACTAATTTTTGAGAGTAAATCTCTTGTTAGGAATATTTTAAATTGATTAAACCAGCCTGGTATGTTCAAATCTGCTGGTGGCTCATCGTTTATTTCTTCAATTTCTTCTTTCGCAACTTTTTCTTGATAGTGTTTTTCCCATTCAATAGCCGATATTTTTCGCTTATCTGTATATTTTCCAAATTCATCTACAACTTCTGCTTCAATAATGTCAAAAATTAATTCAGGAGTAACATTACCACATACACCACATTCTCCAACCTCAGAATTTATTTGGTTGTCAATAGTTTTAAAATGTATAACAGCATCAACCGGATTTCCATAATATACCATATATCCACCAGTATCTAGAATTAGCATTCTGTCAAACATTTTATAAATGTCTGATGATGGTTGGTGTATTACTACAAAAATAAGTTTGCCTTTTAGTGTTAATTCACTTAAAAGTTCCATAACATTTTCAGAATCTCTTGATGATAATCCCGAGGTAGGCTCATCTACAAAAAGAATTGATGGTTCTCTTATTAGTTCAAGTGCAATATTTAGTCTTTTTCGTTGTCCTCCGCTGATTGTTTTGTTCATCGGATTACCAACTTTAAGATCTTTTTTTTCGTAAAGACCAAGGTCTTTTAGTGTTTTATGTACTAGTTTTACAAGTTCATCTTCTTTTTTGTTTTTAAAACAAAGTTTTGCATTATAGTATAGGTTCTGGAAAACTGTAAGTTCTTCAATAAGTAGGTCGTCTTGCGGAATGTATCCTATAACTCCTTCTATTTTGTCTTTATCATGGTGTAAATCAATTCCGTTAATTTTTACACTTCCTTCGGAGGGTGTTGTAATTCCTGAAAGTGTGTTAACCATTGTGGTTTTTCCGGAGCCGCTTGCTCCCATAATTCCAACTAATTTTCCATGGCTAACAGAGAAACTAATACCTCTTATACCAATATCTCCGGTTTTAAATTTGTATTGGAGATTTGTAACTTTAAATGAGAGATTTGAGATTTTTAAATCTTTCATAAAAGTTGCAACTACATCACTATAGTGTATTGGTTTTCCTTTTGGTAGTTTTAGTATACTTCCGGGAGCAAATGGGTAAATGCGATTATTATATACTGTTGTGCTGTTTAGGAAAACATCTTGTTTTCCTGTATATTTTAGAAAGAACAAGTCTGCACTTTTTAAATGTAAAATTATTACACTTCCATGAAGGCTTTCTGAATTTATATGTTGTGCTTTAAGTTGGAGGTGTTCTCTGTCATGTATTGTTAAAATAAATTCAGAATCTAAGTCTCTGTAATCGTCTTTTATAACAAAGTTTTCAATTTCTTTGTATTCTTCTTTTTTTATATGGAAAGCATCAGAAATAACAAAAATAATTTCCATACGTTGTTCGGTAAGTTTCTTTTCTGCATTTACTAATTCGAAAAGACGTGCTAAAACAATTACTTTTTGTTTATGGCTTAGGGTTTTGTTAATTTTTCTACAAATTCCTATAACTCTAACAGAATCAAGTACATTAACTTGTCCTTCTTCTGCTCCTCTTCTTACTTCTTTATCTCCTTGTTTTGCTTCTCTTTTCTTTTTAGCTCTTTGTTTCTTTTTTTCCTCTTTTGCAATATGATTAATGAACAAATCCATATATTCACTCACTTGAGATTTACTCAATTGAGATTCGAGAAAAGTTTTAACAAACTTTTCCTCTTGCTCTACAACTCCTTCGTCTTGTTTTGCTATAATTGCAAAAAGTTGCATTAATGCTTTTAGTATTTGTTCACTCATTTGCTATAAATTTAAATAATAAACATTAAAAAGAATTTTTCAAAAACCTAGCCATTGGAATTTGTTAAATTCTTTTTATTTTTTATTTTAAATTAAAGTTAGTCAATTGTGTAGCTTATCTGTTCAAAAGGAACTTCAACAATGTCTTCATATTCTTCTCCTGCCTCTTCCATGTCTTCATCATCATCAGGAAAATGCCATCTTACAAGTACATCTTTGCCATCGTCAGCCATATCTTCTAGTTTCAAGAGTATGTCTAATAAAAGTTTTGAAGATGCGGTATTAAAATATTCTAACTTAATGTTTAAAATGGTTTTTTCTAATGGAGATTCTGAGTATTCTTCTAGCCATTCTAATATGGGTTCATAAAACGATACAACATCTTCGGGAAGAGATCTTCCTGAGATTTCCATAATTGGGTTATCTGGATTTGCATCTAAAATAACTTGTGGAGTATCGTCTGTACCTTCGATTCTTATTACTTGCATAATTATTATTTATTTTGTTCTTGAAATTGTAGATGTTAATACAAAGTATGATTTTTTTTCATTAATATCCAAAAAAGAATATATTAATTTTTGTTCTGTTTTTCTTACAATGTCAATAAAACCTAGTCCTGCACCGCCTTTTTCAGATAGTCGTCCTTTTTTAATTTTTTCTTTATATAATTTTTTTAGAGACATTTTACTTCCAGAGTTTATTGCTTCGAGTTTTATTTTTAAGTTGGGAATTTCTTTTTTATTAATAGAGTTTCCTGTTGTTATTGTATATTCATTTTTAGTTTTACTCATAAAAAATATTCCTTGTCCATCGGTTGGAGAATTTTTGTCAATCTTTTCTTCTGAGTGTTTACCTATGTTTTGCAAAGATTCAATCATAACATGAAAAACTCTTCTTTTAAGAGAATTAGATTCATTGTCAATAGCTATATGGCTTTCAGCTAGAGAGCTAAATACTTTTGTTATTTCATGAGAAATTTCACCTTCGTAAGCAAAACTGACATTATTATTTTTCATTTTTGTATAAAAGTCATAAACGAAATCAAGGTCAATGTTATTTTTATTTGTATCTGCCATGAAACTTGTTTTTAAAATTCAATTCCTAAAAATAGAACGTCGTCAATTTGTTTGTAATTTTTTTTCCATTCATCAAATTGGGCTACAAAAAAATCGTGAAATTGGTTCATAGTAAAATCTTTATTTTCTATTATTTCTTTTTGCATTCTTCCTGCTTGATACTTTCTTCCGTCTTTTCCTCCAATTTGATCTGGAAAACCATCGGTAAATATAAAAATTTTATCGTTCTTCTCAATATTAATTTTATGAGTTGTAAATTTTTTTTCTTTTTGTCCTGGTCTTCCTCGCATTGGTTTTCCTCCAACAGCCATCCTGTCACCTTTAAATCTTGAAATTTCGGAGCCTCTTAAAAGTAAAAGAGGGTTATGTGCTCCGGCATATTCTAAGATGTTTTCTTTGTAATTAATTTTACATAGGGCAATATCCATGCCATCCCGTGCTTTAGAATCTGGGGAATCTTGTTTGAGAGTTCTTCTTACTCTAAAATGTAATTTGTCAAGTATTTCTCCTGCTGTTTGGTTTTCGTCTTCATTCACAATGCTGTTAAGAGAGAAGTAGCCAATAAATGAAAGCAAAGTTCCCGGGACTCCATGTCCGGTGCAATCTATTGCTGCGATATAAATTTCATTTTCTGTAACATAGAACCATGGTAAATCCCCACTAACAACATCTCTTGGTTTATAGAACATAAAAGATTTTGGCAGGTATCTTTTTATAATTTTAAAATCGGGGACAATTGCAGATTGAATTCTTTGTGCATAATTTATACTTTCTGTAATGTTTTTGTTCTTTTTTTCAATTTCTTGCTCAATTTCTTTGCTTTGTGTGATGTCGTGAACAACAAAGAGGAATGTTATGATTTCCCCATTTTCATCTGTTTCGGGTATGGAGTTAAATTGAACTATTCGTTTTGTATTGTTAATCTTGAAAATTGTTTCTTCTTGAATTTCTACACCTGCAATATTTGTCTTTTTTATAATTTCATTAAAAAAATCTGCAACTTCCTGATTTAGTTCAGCAGTATTTATGTTTCTTCCAATTAATTCATTGCTTGCTTTTCCAATAAATTTTTCGGTCATAGGGTTTGCATAGAAGAAGTTACCTGTTTGTCCGACTCTAATAATCATGTCAAGACTATTTTCAGAAAGAGCTTGCATTTCACTGCTTAATCTTTTTGCCGTTTCTGCATCTTTTCTTACTGTTATATCTCTTGTATTAAAAATAATTCCGCCAATTGCTGGGTTTTCAGAGAGGTTTCTGCCTCTTGTTTCTAGCCAAACTTTTTCTTCGTTTTTATTTATGTATTGATATTCAAATGTTTTTTCAGAATCAGGCTTTATAATTAGATCATTAAAAGCATTTTGTAATATATTGCCTCCTCTTTCAAAACGATTAATTCCTAGCATTTCTTCGGGGTTAAAGCCTAATATGTTCTTAACTGATGGGCTTACGTATTGTACTATTCCTTTTTTATCGTATATGGTTATAACTTCTGATGCGTTTTCTAATAGTGCATGTATTCTTTTTTGTCCTGTTTCAACTTCAAATATTTTAGCTGCTAATTCTTTGTTTGATTTTTCAAGCTCAATTTGAGTTAGTTTCATTTGCTTCGCATTTTCACGAAGGTCATTTTCGTTTTTCTGTAATTTATTTGTTAATTTTTGTGCTTCATCTAGTAATTTTTTTGTTCTTTCATTGGCTTTGAAATTAAATAGGGTTTGTCCAATAATTTCCTCTAATTCAGTTAATAAAGAGATTGTACTTTTAGGGTATTCTTGTTGTAAACTTGCAATTTCAATAACCCCTTGTATCTTTTCATCTCCGGTAAGAGGAAGAATTAGTATAACACCGGGTTTTTTTGTGCCTATTAATCCTGAGCTTATTGAAAAATAATCTTCAGGAATATTTTGTCTGTAAATATAATTTTTTTCATAGGCTGCCTGACCAATTAAGCCTTGTCCAATTTTAAAACTTTGGGTTATTTTTTTTTCTCTTTTATAGGCATAAGAAAAAACATTTTGTAGTTCTTGTTTTTCTTCATTAAATAAATAAAAGGAACCTTGTATTGATTTTGTGTATTCTATTATATTTATAAGAATGTCTTTTATTAAAGGATTAAGGTCGTTATGTTTACGTAAGATGTCAGCTATTAACTCTTTGCCTTTTGATATTCCTGAAATTTCTTGTTCTTCTTTATATTTTGCAATGAAGTTTTTTTTCAGTAATAGTAAAGATTTATTTGTTTTTGTGTTTTGAAATGAGAGGTTTTTTTCGGGGTTATAGTTGTCTTTCCCTATTTCTTCTGCAAATTGTGTAAATTGCGAAATAATTTTTTTCTGATTTTCAATTTCATCAAAAAGAGATGATTGAATTTTTCCTACTTTTTCTGAAATAAAAAAGGCAACAATTGCTAATACAAAAGGTGCTAAATCAATAATGAAATTAAGAGGGTTATCAGTATGTATTAATTTGATTTGTTCTAAACTAAATGAGTATTCTCCTGATAATATTTGAAAAGACCAAGCTGTTAACGGAAAAAAAAGTCCGAAAAAAAAGCCGTAAAAAGCATACTTTATTATATTTGAATTTAATTTGCTCACGTGTGTTGTTGTTATTTAAAGCTATTTAACCACATAGAATATTTCTTGTCTTTTTCAGTATCATATTTTGCTTTTATTAAGTTTTCCTTTTTAATATACTTTTTAAGATCTTGTGTGGTTTTTTTTATTTCGATATTTTTTGTAGCTAATAAATTTTCTTGTTCTTGTGTTTTTTCGGAAAGAATCTTATTTTTTTCTTCAAATTCTTGGTATTTGCTTATGTCTTCAGCTAAAACAAGAATTCGTACTATAGTTCCTTTTTCATTTTTAATTGGAGAGAAATGTGTGTTTACTTTTAAAATACTTTTGTCTTTTAATGTAAAAGTTAATATTTGTGTAATAGATTTGTCTGATTTAACATCTTTCACTATTTTGTCTATGAGTTTATCATCTTTTGAATCAACTATGTCTGAAAGTGGTCTATTGCTAATTTCAGAAGGAACTATGTTTAAAGCCTTAAGAAGTCGTTGATTTGCAGAAGTTATTTTTCCTCTTGTGTTTAGTTCAATTTTAATTAAAACATTATTTACAGCTGATATAATATTTGCTATTTCAGTTTCAGATTTTCTTAATTCTTGTTGCGTTTGTTTTAATTGTCGTACTTTTTCAGACATTTCAGAATCTCTGTAAGCTAGTTCAGTTGATTTTTTTTGTGTTTCTTCCAGCAAAACAGTGGTTCTGTCTGTAATTTTTGTTGTTTCAAGAGTAGAGGCAATATCTTCGGCAATAGTTTCCATAAAATCTGCTTCGTCTTTTGTGAACTTGTAGAAAGATGCAATTTCTATAACTCCAAGAATTTTTTCGTCTGTTTTAAGAGGTACTATTAGTATGTTTGTTGGAGGTGCTTCTCCAAGGCCGGATTCAATATCCATATAATCATCTGGAACATTATTTAGCCAAATAGTATTTTTTTCTAATGCACACATTCCAATTAAACCTTCTCCAACAGGTATTTTTTTATTTATTGATTTTATTCTGTCGTATGCAAATGCAGATATTAAATTTAGATAAGGCTGATTAGTTTCGTCGTTAATAATAAAAAAGCCTCCTTGTGCAACATTGAAAAATTTCACTAGGTTTTTTATGGATGCTTCTGCTAATTTGTTTATTGACGAAGATGATTCTCTAAGTATGTCATTAAATTTTGCTTGTCCTTCTGAGAACCATTGTCTGATTCTTTCTTCTTCAAGTCTTATTTTGTTTAATTTAATATTCTCTTTTAGTTTGTCTCTTAGCTTAACTAATGAACTTTCTAATACTACATCTTTGTTGTAATCTTCAAATTGTACATCATAATTGTCATGTACTAACTGAATTACAAATTTTGAAATCTCATTAGTTTTATAATATAGTTTGTTTAAATTAGAATGTACATTAGAAAAATCGTCATTAAAATTAGATATTTTATGTATTGGTTTCCCTACGTAAATATTTGTAATTGCATCTTCAACAGTACTAATTGGTTTAACGAATTTATTTTTTACAAAGAAATAGATTAAAAGACTAAAAGTAATATAAAATAATATGGCTGTATAATGGATGAATTTTAGGATGAATATATCATCTTTATATTCTATTGCATATGCTTTTTCAATTTCCTCATGCATTAGTTTAAGGGTCTTATACTTTTCGTTTATATTTTTTAAAATAGTTTCATTGTCTTTTATTCTTAATCGTTGATTCAAAGTATAATAATATTCATCCCAACTTGTTTTAATAGTTTTTAATTTTTCTAATATTTCTCCGGATGGTTTAGTAAATATAAATGCTTCATCTTTTTCAGAAAAGTTACCCCCGTTTATAAGAATAGACAAATTGTTCTTATATAGTTTTGCAGCATCAAAAATTTCTTTTTTAAAATTTGATGATTTTTTTGAAAGAGTATGTACTTCACCTAACAGCAAAGTGTTTGTTCTAATAAGTTTTGCAGAGTTTAAATTATTTTGCTCTGAATTTATATATAAGTCAGATAAAATAAAATGCAAAACACTAACAATAATTATTCCTAGAAGTAAAAATCCGGCTTTATGTAATGATAAAGTTTTTTTCAAAACCATAGTGTACAATAAATTAATTAGCTTTCAAAAATAACATTTTTTTGTTTATTTAAAAACTGTATTTGATGTGATTTTAAAAATATGGTATATTTATTTTCTGTTTTCAATATTTTGAGTTTGTTTTTATATTTTTGCATAAATGTCTAAAAATGAACTTTCGTACAAAAGAAATGTTTAATATAACTAATAATACGGAGTTTGAAAAACTTTGTTTCAATATTTTTAATTATCAATATAAGTTCAATGTTGTGTATAAAAACTATGTGAATAATTTAAAAGTTGACATTTCTAAAGTTACTGAAATAAAAGATATTCCATTCATTCCAATTGATTTTTACAAAACACATAAAATAATTACAAATGCGACTACTATTGAAACAACATTTAGAAGTAGTGGAACAACAGGTTCAAATATAAGTGAACATCATATCATAGACTTATCAATTTATGAAAAAAGTTTTTTAAAAACCTTCAATAAATTTTATGGAAATCCTGAGAATTTTACATTTTTAGCTCTACTTCCATCATATTCCGAAAGGAATGATTCTTCTTTAATATATATGGTTCAGAAATTTATGGAAATTAGCAAAAAAAAGGATGCAGGTTTTTTTCTTTATAATTTTGACGAGCTTTATAAGAAAATTTACGAACTTGAGAAACGAAATGATAAAACTATCTTATTCGGAGTTAGTTTTGCTCTGTTAGATTTTTTTGAAAAATATCAGATTAAATTGAAGAACACTATAATTATTGAAACTGGCGGGATGAAAGGAAGAAAAAAAGAAATTGTAAGAGAGGAACTTCATTCTAAAATTAAAAGAGCAACAAATTTAGAAGCGATTCACTCAGAGTATGGGATGACAGAATTACTTTCTCAGGCATATGCAAAAAAGCAAAACAGATACCAGACTCCCCCATGGATGAAAGTTTTAATTAGAGATGTTAATGATCCTTTTACTTATGTTAAACATGGAGCAACAGGGGGCATAAATATAATTGATCTTGCAAATATAAATTCATGTTCGTTCATAGAGACAAAAGATTTAGGGAAGTTACACTATGATAATTCTTTTGAAGTATTGGGAAGATTTGATAATTCAGATATACGAGGTTGTAATTTAATGGTAATTTAAATTATTCAGCAGTTTATTTTTAACTTTGTAATAAATTAAAAAAAGAAATTATGGGATACAAAAACATTTTAATAGAAATTAAGGATGGAATTTTATATGCTAAATTAAACCGTCCTAAGCAATTAAACGCATTAAATAAAGAAGTTTTTTCTGAAATTAAACATCTTTTTACAAATATTGCTGTAAAAGATGAAGTTAAAAGTGTTATTATAACAGGATCGGGAGAAAAAGCATTTGCCGCAGGGGCAGATATAAAAGAATTTGCAGATTTTAATATTGAACAAGGAAAAGCATTGGCATCAAACGGACAAAAAATCTTTAAAATTATAGAAACTTTTAAAAAGCCCGTTGTTGCTGCTGTAAATGGATTTGCTCTTGGGGGAGGATTAGAACTTGCAATGGCTTGTCATATAAGAGTTGCATCTGCAAATGCCCGTTTTGGGCAGCCCGAAGTTAGTTTGGGAGTAACTCCCGGGTATGCCGGGACACAACGTTTAACCCAGCTAATTGGGAAAGGGAAATCTATTGAATTATTGATGACAGGTGCTATGATAAATGCTGAGGAAGCACAAAGATTGGGACTAGTAAATTATGTTGTTTCACAAGACGATTTAATTGGCAAATCAGAAAAACTTCTAAAAACTATAATGAAGCAATCTCCTGTTGCTGTTGCAGGAGTTATACAATGCGTTGATGCGTATTTTACGGAGGGTGTTGACGGGTTTAAATCGGAAATTGAAGAATTCGGAAAATGTTTTGGAACAGAAGATTTTATAGAAGGGACTAATGCTTTTATGAATAAAAGAAAGGCTATTTTTACCGGAAAATAAATCTTTAATCATCAAATAGTTGCAAGTCATCAAAAAAAATAGGCAATTCATCAATACAATGTTTTGAAATAAGTTTTTTACAATACATTTGTGTCAACAATTAACTAATAATTTAATAAGGTAACAATTAACGAATAACTAACTTAAAACTTACTTTGTAAAAATTAAAAAGAGAGGCGGATTTTGTCTCTCTTTTTTATGTTGTTTTTTAATTTTTTCATTAAACATTTTTTTTCTTTTATAAATAATTATATTGGTTAAAAATAATACTATCGTTACAAGATATAAGATAATTTAATGTTTCTAACACATTTAACAAAGAGTATTTTTGCTTTTCAAAATATTTGGGTTTAAACTTTTTTGATACAGTTTATTATTTATTTATCTTTGAGAAAAAATAATATAAAATAAGCAAATGCAGATGTATAATATTTAGTGTTAGTTAATTATATAATATTAATCGTATGAAAACAAAATGCGTAATAGTTGACGATGAACCTTTAGCAATAAAAGTTATAAAAAACCATTTACAAAGTTTTGATGATATTGAGATTGTTGCAGAATGTAGAAATGTAATCGAAGCAGATAAGATATTGCGAAAAGAAAAAATTGATCTTATTTTTTTAGATATTGAAATGCCAAAAATTACAGGATTTGATTTTTTAAAATCCATGGAAGGACAAACAAAAATTATAATAATTACTGCATACAGAAATTATGCTCTTAAAGGATATGAATATGATATAGTAGATTATTTATTAAAACCTGTTTCTTTTGATAGGTTTTATAAAGCTGTAAATAAATTTTTAAAACAAAAAAAACCATCTGAGGTTCAGATATTTGACGAAAAAAAGAAAGCAAATTCTCCTTTTATATATTTTAATGAAGATAAAACAATTCATAAAGTATTTTTAGATAAAATTTTATATATAGAAAGTTTTAGAGAGTATATTAAAGTGCATACTCCGGATTTTTCTATAATGACAAAAATTCCTATAAGTAAGATTGAAAATAAATTAAAAGAATATGATTTTTTAAGGATACATAAATCTTATATTGTTTCTGTAAATTGCATTCAATCATTTAATTCTCGTTCAATAAATATTAGCAAACAAGAACTTCCAATAGGCAGAACATATAAGGATGCAGTTATGAAAGTATTAAAATTTGATTCTGATTTATTATAAAATCTACTTCTATTAATAATAAAAATATATTTTTGTAGTTTTTTATGCTATAAAATATCATTAAAAATACAAATTTACATTAAAAATAATTGGCTAATAAAATTCAATTTTTAGTTTTTCAATCTTAAAAAAAATAAAAACTTCTGACAGGTGAATACAAAAATAAAAAACGCACTAAAAATATTATTGTTTTTTTCAATTGGAGCAGGAGTTTTCTTTTTAGTTTATAAAGATCAAGATTGGTCTGAAACAAAAGATGTATTATTAAAAGCAAATTATACTTGGGTAATTGTTTCATTGGTACTTGGTGTTTTAAGCCATGTTAGCAGAGCAATAAGGTGGAATATTTTAATAGAGCCGCTAGGACATAAACCTTCTTTTATTAATTCTTTTTTTGCGGTTATGATTATGTATCTTTCTAATATTGCTTTCCCTCGTTCCGGTGAAGTTGTTAGATGTGGTGTTATGAGTAAAAAAGAGGAGATCCCATTTTCAAAACTTTTAGGAACAGTGTTTACTGAAAGAATTGTTGATTTTATTATGCTTTTTATTCTACTTGCAATTGTATTAGTAACTCAAGCAGATGTTGTTGCAGATTTATTTAGCAGGATGAATTTAAATAAAAAACTTGACGGTCTATTTTCTTCTGTGCCTTTTATTTTTTCTTTTACTTTTATTATTATAATAATTACAAGTTTATTATATTATTTTCGTGAAAGAATCAAAAAATCAAAGATATATCAAAAATTCAAAAAAATATTCATAAACTTTGGAGACGGTGTAAAATCAGTTTTGAAAATGGAACGAAAATTTGAATTTATAGCTCATTCAATTTTTATTTGGGTAATGTATTTTGTTATGATTTATCTTATTTTTTGGAGTTTTGAATTTACAGAAAATCTAAGTTTACTAACCGGTTTAACAGTTTTTGTTATGTCTGCTTTCGGAATGGTGTTTCCCTCTCCTGGTGGCATGGGATCTTGGCATTTTGCAGTAAGAGAAACTCTTAACTTATATGGTGTCGATATTTCAGATGCAAATGCTTTTGCTCTTGCAGCACATGAACCAATGACATTTATGATGATTGTTATTGGAGTTATCGCTGTTATTTTACTTCCAATTGTTAACAAATCAAAAAATTAAGCACTCTATGTTAAAAACTTTTTAAGAGTGTAAAATAATTTCCAAACAGAACAAACCAAAATGCCATTTTCAATAATAATTAATTATTTTTGCAACTCAAAAAATTTAAAATTTCAATTATGGCCTTAAAATGCGGTATAGTAGGACTAACAAATATAGGAAAAACAACCATATTCAATTGCTTTTCAGAAACAAAAGCAGAAGTAACAAGTTTTAGTTTTAGCACAGACAAATCAAACCTTGGAACTGTAAAAGTTCCGGATAATCGTTTACATGAATTATTAAGAGTACAAGAATCTGAAAAAATAATTCCCACAGTTGTTGATATAATTGATATTCCGGGAATTGCGAAAGGAGCAAGCGAAGGAGAAGGAACAGGAAATAAATTTCTTGGAGATTTAAGAAACACAGATGCCTTAATACACGTATTAAGATGTTTTGATGATGAAAATCTTGTTCATATAGAAGGTGAAATTGACCCTGTAAGAGATTTAGAACTTATAAATTTTGAATTGCAAGTAAAAGATTTAGAATCGGTTGAAAAAAAAATTACAAGACTAGAGAAAATTGCAAAATCAAATGATAAAGAAGCAATAAAAGGTTTAGAAGTATTAAAAATATATAAAGAGCATTTGGAAAATTTTAAACCTGCAAAATCTGCCCCTGTTAAAGAAGACGATAAAATACACGTTAAGGATTTAAATTTGCTTACCATAAAACCTGTTATGTATGTTTGTAATGTAGATGAGTCATCCGCTGTTTCCGGAAACAAATATTCAGAAGCTGTTGCAGATGCTCTTAAAGACGAGAATGTTAAAGTACTCGTAATAGCTGCTGCACTAGAAGCTGATATTACCGAATTGGAAGAGGCAGAAGAACGTCAAGAATTTCTAGAAGATGCGGGCTTATCAGAACCCGGGATGGACAAGCTCATACGTGCAGCATATGATTTGTTAAACTTACAAACATTTTTTACCGTTGGACCAAAAGAAATTCATGCTTGGACTCTAAAAAAAGGGATGTCTGCTCCCGAAGCAGCCGGAGTTATACACAGCGATTTACAAAAAGGATTTATCAGAGCAGAAGTAATGCACTATGATGATTTTATTGAACTTGGAGGAGAAAAAAACTGTAAAGATAAAGGAAAGTTTTATGTGGAAGGAAAAAACTATATTGTTCAAGATGGAGATATTCTAAATATTAGATTTAATGTTTGATTTTTAATTTGGTTTGTTTTTTGTATCTTTATATTTTCTAAAACTTAAAATATGAAAATTATAAAACATTTTAAACTGATAGGCTTATTAATTCCGATTTTTGCACTATTTCTTTCTGTTTTCTTAACAAATTGTAAAGGGAAAGCTGTAATTCATGAAATTAAAGATAGTATAATAAATTGCTCTGCTCCTTATGTTGTCCATTTTTCTGCTGATGCAGAACACAGGTCAAGAAAACTTGAATACACTTGGGATTTTGGAGATGGAACAACTTCACATGAAAGAACTCCTGTTCATGTGTACAACGAAAGTAATGTATATCAAGTAAGCCTTTCAATAAAACAAAACAAAGCATTTGACTCTCAAACTAAATCAATAAATTTAACTCCTGATGCAACAAAACCATATTCAGATTGGGATTTTGCTATTGCAGCCGGTGAATTATGGGCTCCTGCAAGAGTAGAATTTCAAAATTATTCAAAATTCTCAACAAAATTTATTTGGGACTTTGGTGATGGAAATATAAGTTCGGCACAAGACCCTATTCATATTTTTGAAGACGAAGGAACTTATAGAACTGTGTTAAGTGCTATTTGTGAGGAAGATACTTCAAAATATTCTGTAGATTTGATAATAAAAGATTCTCCTAGTAATATTTTAATAAACGAAGTTTCTGTAACATTACCTGAAAATATTTTGGGGCATGATATAGAACTAGAAATATGGTATAACAACAATCAAGATTATCGTTATAGGGTACGAGAAGTTTCCTCTTTTCCTGTTGTGTTTAATGTAAAGAAAAAACTATTTAGGTTTAATGGAGATTTTAATAGAGAAAGATTAGAATTTATTGTATTTGTCGATAATGATGATGTTCCCTACGTTAATTTTTATAAAGAATCAAGAGATTTTCAACTAGATTATTATCCTTCTTTAATTACTTTTGATGACGGGTACGGTAGAGATATTAAAGCACAAATTGGTTATCAGGATTAGCTATTTTACTTTTTTAATGTCCTAAAAAGATATAAAAAACAACTTTAGTCTTTTTTTTTTTATTGAGTTTCAATATTTTATTTAAACATAATTTTTCTTTGCCGGTAAATTGAATAATTAGACGGATTATAATGATATTTTTATTCTAACCATGTCTTAAAAGCACTAACTTTTTCGCGGCTAACAATAATTTCATGAGCTTTAAAATCTTTAATGTTTATTTTCAATCGGCTGTTTGAGTATGCTATAATATCTTTTATTGCATTTATATTTACTATAAATTTTCGGTTTACTCGAAAAAATATTTTTGGGTTCACAAGGTTTTCAAGTTTTTCCAATGAATAATCTAAAAGATAGTTTCTTTGCTCGTTATTCAGCAAATATGTTGCTTTTTCAGAACTGTAAAAACATAAAATATCAATAGTTTCTATAAGTTTTATGTGCTCACCTATTTTTACGGCAAATCTTTTTTTATACTCTTTTGAAAGCATATTTATTACTTGCTTAATTTGAATGTTTTGTGCAAAATTATTATCTGTAACTTTATTTGTACGACTTTTAAATTTATCTATTGCATTTGCAAGTTCTTCAAAATCAAATGGTTTCAAAAGATAATCAATGCTGTTTACTTTAAATGCTTTTATTGCATACTCATCAAAAGCAGTTGTAAAAATAATTGGACAATTTATTTTAACTTGTTCAAAAATTTCAAAACTTAAACCGTCGCCAAGTTGAATATCCATAAAAATTAAATCAGGTTCAGGGTTTTCATTGAACCATTCAATAGCTTTTTTTACAGATTGGATTTTTGTTGAAATTATAATTCTTTCATCATATTTTTTTAATAAATCTGAAAGTCTTTTGGCTGCAAGATGTTCATCTTCTATTATTATTATGTTCATTTTTTTGATGTTTAATTAAATTGGTTGTTAGCTTTTGTTATAAGAGGCATCGCCAAAAGTCAATAAAGGCAGTTTCACAACAAAATTATTTTTATTTTTTTCAATAACAACTTCTTTATTTGTCAAATAACTATATCTTTTTTTTATGTTTTCTAATCCAATATTTAACGATTTCTCTCTAATATTTTTTATTTGCACGTTATTTTTAATAACAATGTAATCATTTGTATTTGAGATGTTTATGTGCAGATGTTTATCTTCCGAAATAATATTATGTTTTATTGCATTTTCAATTAACATTTGTAAAGAAAGAGGAACAATTGTGAATTTTTTGTTTGAAATATTAATGTTAGATTTTAAATTTTCGCCAAATCTAATTTTATGCAAATAAATATATGCTTCTGCAAATTTTAATTCTGTTGAAAGTTTAACAGTTTGTTTATCCTTATTTTCAAGTAAATACCTGTAAACATCTGATAGTTTTTTTATGTATTTTACGGCATCATCATTGTCTCCGACAAGGCTTGTCAGCACATTTAAACTATTAAACAAAAAATGCGGATTTACCTGATTTTTTAAAGATGCATATTCAAGTTCAAGAACATTTCGTTTTAACTTTTCTTCTCGAAGAATTGCTTTTTTCCACTCTCTAAAAAAACCTATGCTATATAAAAAAAATGTTATAACAGAAGTTATAATCATCATTATCATAACAAACTTAAAAGAAATTGTATATGTGCTGAATGTTGCTCCGTAGAAACTTACACTGAGTAGAAAGTTTACAAGCACTGTTATAATTGCAGAATAAATGAATGAAGTTAATATTCTAAAAATAAGACCTTTAAGTGGATTTTCATGCCAAGGCATCAATTTTGAGAGTAGTTTTGCAATGTATCCGTTTCCAAATGCAAGTGGTAGTCCATACGAAAGTGAAAATATAATACTTAAAAGAAAATTATTTTTTATATTCTCAAAGTTTGAAAAGAATAAGAGCATAACAAAAAATCCTAATACCAGAATTAGTAATATTCTTTTACTGAACTTTAAAATGTTTTTTTTGTTCATTTTTTTGTTTTTTATAGATACGGCAGGTTTTTAAAACTTAGTGGGTTTTATATATTTTTAATAAAATTTCTAAAATTGCAAATTGTAATATCTTCATTACTTAATTCTGTATCACCATCATAAACAACAATCTTTTTTACTTTGCTATTCAATTTATTTTCAAGCCAATCAAGTTTCTTTCTGAATGAATTGTGATAAGTTTTTGCCGATTTAATTTCTGTTAAAATATATTTATTTCCATTTTTAAAAAGCAGGTCAACTTCATTTTGATGATTATCTCTATAAAAAAAAGCATTGTTTGCAAGCCCCTTATTAAAACGATATTTTAAATATTCTGAAATAAGCATATTTTCGAACAAAAAACCTTTTAAAGGGTGGTTTTCTATATGTGATTGTTTTTCAATTCCTAATAAATAAGAGGCAAGACCTACGTCATAAAAATATAATTTATGAGATTTTACAACACGTTTTTTTAAATTTTTAAAATAAGGTGGCAGCAAATAAATAATGTACGAAGCTTCAAGTACAGAAATCCAAGATTTAATTGTTTTTGCAGAAACACCTGTTTCATTAGCCAATTGCTCAAAGTTTAAAAGTTGACCAACTCGTCCTGCACACAAACGTATAAAAGTTTGAAAAAGATGAATGTCTTTTATGTTTATTAGCTGTCTTACATCTCTTTCTATATATGTTTGGTAATAATTATCGTGAGTTTTTACGGCACTTCTGTTCTCTGAATAAATTACAGGATAAAAACCTTTATAAAGTAAATCGTCTGTTGCATAACTTTTTTTAAACAAATTTATTTCATTTAATGAAAATGGCATAAGCCTTAATAGTGCAACTCGTCCTGCTAAGGATTGGCTAATATTCTCCATCATTAAAAAGTTACTACTTCCTGTGAGAATAAACATTCCGTTTTGCTGTCTTTCATCAACAATTTCTTGCAGATAAGATGCTAATTCCGGCACCCTTTGAAATTCATCTATAATTGCTCCGCTTTCTTTTATTTTGCTTAAAAATAAACGAGGGTCATCTTTTGCAATACGCCTTATATCAGGGCTTTCTAAATTATAATATGCTTTGTTTAATACTGTTTTTGATAAAGTTGTTTTTCCCGTTTGTCTTGCTCCTGTGATAACAACTATCGGATAGCTTTTTAATGCTTCTTCAAATTCTTTTTGAATATCTCGTGTTATTATTTTTTTCATTGCTTGTGTAAATATGGATTTTAATTCCTGTTTTTGTACAAATATATTAATATTTTTTTATTTTTAAAACTTTTTTTACAAACCTAGCGGTCTAGGTCTTATATATATAACTTACTTTTCACTACAAAATTCAAATTTTTTCTCATTGCTTGTTTTCCCCCAATTGGGCATAAGTTTGTTTTCAGGAGTAAATTTATCATATTTTTCTTTCCCTTTTTTAAAATAGGGTAAAGCTTTTTCTTTTCCTCCTCCAAACATTTTTGGCATATTTAAAGCATTCATTCCTTCAAGATAATAAATTCTTGGGTTTTCCTCATCAATATTTTTTGCATTTCCCAATGAATTGTTTGAAAGTGAAGAGTATTTATAACCTCTTGCCATTGGAGAAACACTTATTCTTGCTTGGTATAACATTCCTTGCAGCACAAGTAACTCATCTTCTTTCTCATTCAGTTTTAATGCTTTATCAAGTGTTTTTTGTGCTTTGTCTAATATTGCATCTTTTTTATCGTCATCCTGTTCCAAATAATTCATTAATATTCGTGAAAATGTTGCATAATATAAAGGTAGCCACTCATCTTTTTCATTATTTGCTATAAGCTCAAATTTGTTTGTAATATTTTGATACTCTGATGTTTTCTTTGCACGATACAATTTTTCTATACTCTCTTTCATCGTTTTTTCATAGATTGATTTTTGTGCAAATCCGCTTGTTAATACAAGGCTTAAAACTAATACTAATGTTAAATTTTTCATTTTCTTTTATTTTTAAATTGTTTGTAAAATATTTGATTTTATTTTGGTATTTACTTTTTGACATCGTGGCACAATAAAACCCGCAGGGTCTTAAAATTAGAATTTTATAATTATTGCAAGTACAACAAATCTTTTTGCTGCCGGTTTTATTGGGTGTGCTTCGTATTCCACATTTTCGTTTGTTTGGCTGTCGTATCTGTATCCGTAAATTTTATCAAATCCAAGAATATTACTTACTGAAAGATGTATAATTGTGGAAGATTCAAAAAATTCTGTTAAATAACTTGCATTAAAACTTAAATCATGGCTTCCTTTTGTTTTGTCAGAAAGAAAATTTGTATTGTTTGGGTTGTAATAAGGTCTTCCGCTTGCATAAGAATAAGTTAAACCAAGGTATGTTTGAATTTTTTCAATCCATTGGTTATATACAAAAGTTGCATTATGTTTTGAGCTGAAAGTTGGATTTGCAAGTTTTTTATAGTTTAAATAATCTCTTTGGGTATCAAGATATGAGAATGAAATTCTGTAAAATGATTTTTTGAAAGTTTTTTTATCTTGCCAAAAAACATCAAATCCTTTTGCATATCCGTAACCTAAATTATTGTAAGAATTTTTAAGAGGAGAGTTTAAAATTTCATATTTTACAAGATTATTGTAGTTTTTTAAGTAGCCTTCTAATCTTAAAATTCTATTTTGAGCAGAATATTGCCAATTAATAATATAATGACTTGCGGTTTCCGATTTTAAATCATTATTAAATTTTATGAAATCGTTTTGTGCTTTTTGGTAAAATATTCCATAAGCCAAAGAAAACTGGCTAAATGTGCTTGTTTTTATAGCCAATGATAATCTTGGAGATATATTTGTTTCTTTTGAAATTGTTGAATTCTCAAATCTTCCTCCGACACGTGCAGCAAATTTGCTTGTAAATTTTATTTCAGCTTCGGCAAAAGATGAGTATAAAGTATTTTCGAAATTTGAATTAAAAGTTTTGTTAATTCCTTCATTAAAATAATTTTGATTATAATTGAAATTGTAAATTCCGGATCCGAATTTTATTACAAACTTTTCACTATAAAAATATTTGAAGTTTAAAACTGATTGAACTGCATTTTCTTTTGTAGAAACATTATCTTGGTTCAAATCAATATCATCAAGATTAAAATTATAGGCAATTCCAAATTTCATTTTCATTTTTTTTGAAAGCATATCCGTATAAACTGTATTCCCATAGACATTTTTGTTCTTTAAATTAATCAATTGCTCGTTGCCAACTTCATAATTTGAATATGTAAGCCTACTTTCAGAGATGCTTCCTGAAATAAATGTTTTTATCAATCCAAGTTTTCCTACTTTTTGCCTATAAATAATATCTGCTCCGTAACTTTCTGGCGATTTCTTCCAATCAACATCTTGTTTTACCAAACCAAAATACGGTGCAAGGTTTTGATAATCAGCGGTTAGTGTGAGCGATTTGTTTTCCCCTATAATTGTTTGCGAAGCACTTGCCCCAACTGAAAGTAAAGTTATTTCAGTTTTGTTTTTTTCTGCAATCCCCTTTGTATCAAGAATTAAAACTGATGATAATGCTTGCCCAAATTCGGCAGAATATCCACCTGTGCTAAAAACTGTTCCTCCAAAAAGGAAAGGAGAAAACCTGCTTCGGGAAGGTAAATTTGGCATAGTTGTAGAATATGGTTTTTGTATAAGCATACCGTCCATATATGTTTTTGCTTCGTAACCATCGCCCCCTCTTACAAAAAGTCCGCCTTCTTCACCAACTTTTTGGGTTCCGGGCATTGTGTTGTATGCTCCGTATAAATCTGCTTCGCCACTTGCCGTGCTAACAATATCCAAAGAAGTCATTGTTGCAGATTTTTTAACATCACTTGCTTCAAAACTTCCTGCCAAAATAACAACTGCATTTATATTATTTACGCTTTCTGTAAGTCTTATTTTAATGTTTTTATAATCAGATAAATTACCAAGTTGTTTTTCGTATGTATTGTATCCAATATAATTTGCAACAATTGTATCTGCATTTGATTTTTCAAATTCAAAACTAAAATTTCCTAGTGTATCAGTTGAACATCCATAATAAGAATTTTTAATAAAAATATTTGCACCAATAATTGGATTTCCTTTTTTGTCAGAAATTTTTCCTGTTAAAGTTTGTTGTGCATTTAAGTTTAAGAAACTTATACTTGTAAAAATTATAATTATTAGACTTTTCATATTTGGTTTGTTTTAAATTTGATACAAATAACAGCCAAAATGAAATATTTCTAAAATTATACTTTCTGGATTGAGGAATTTATAGGATGAGTTGTTGAATGTTTCGGTTGAAGTTTTTTTAAAGTTAATTTTTTAACCGCTTTATGTATTCGGATTTCTTCTTGGGTGTTCAAACTACAAAAATATGAAATTTTACTATTTTCAGTGTGGTATTTCTATACTGAAAGAGGAAAACTTATTGAAGCAGAATGTTTTGCAGTTGTCTTTGTACGTAATAGAAAGTTATAATAAATAAGTGGATTTTAATTTATTTTATCAGTTAAATCCTCTATTTCGGATGCAGGAGAACCGTTCTTGTATAGAATGTTGTAAACAGCATTGACAATAGGCAAGTCAATATGTTTTTCTTTGTTAATCTCACAAATTCCTTTAACAGAATAATATCCTTCCGGAACCATTTTCATTTCCAATAAAGCGTTTTTTACAGAGTAACCCTTACCTATCATTGTGCCAAAAACTCTGTTTCTACTGAATTTTGAATATGCTGTAACCAGTAAATCTCCAAGATATGCTGAATTTTTAATGTCTCTTGTTATTGGATGAACAGTATCAACAAAGCGTTTAATTTCTCGTATTGAATTTGAAACCAAAACAGCCTGAAAATTATCTCCGTATCCAAGTCCGTTACAAATTCCTGATGCTATTGCAAAAATGTTTTTTAAAACAGCAGAATATTCTGTCCCGTAAATATCATCAGAAATCTTAATTTTTGTAAAATGTGTTCTTAATCTGTCTCCCATAAAATTTGCCAACTTGCTGTTTTCAGAAGCAATTGTAAGGTATGATAACCTTTCTAAGGCAACTTCTTCTGCATGGCAAGGACCTGTTATAACACCAATGTTTTGAATTGGTATTTTATATTTTTCATTAAAATATTCTGCAATTATCTGATTTTCTTCTGGAATTAACCCTTTTACTGCTGAAAAAATATATTTTCCGGAAAAAGAGAAATTGTTTTTAGATAGTGCGTTTTTGATAAATGCTGATGGTATTGCAACTATTAATAAATCAGATTTTTCAATAGTAAAATTAATGTCATTTGTCAAGGAAAGTTTTTCAGTCCTAAGATTTGCAGAGCTTATATAAAACTTATTTCTATGGTGTTTCTTTATGTAATCAATATTTGTTTTATCTCTTATAAACCAATTTATTTTTTCTATTAATTCGGATTCTGAAAGTATTTTTATTAATGCTGTTGCCCAGCTTCCTCCCCCAAGAACTCCTATTGTTTTTATATTATTATTCATGTGTGTAGCTTTGTAATTACCTGACGCTTAGTGTGTTGTGCGAATGTATATGCTTAAAATAATTATTTTGCTTTTCAAATATCCACATTTATTAGCCAAGTGTTTTTGTTTTAACCTCCTTTTATGTATTAAAACTTTTTAGAAGTATATTAGACTTGTTTTTTCAAGGTTTTTCATTTTTCCATTCAAATGTTTCAATCATTTTATCAATATCTTTTCTTAAAAAAGCTAAAGAAGGAGCAAGAGAATCTTTATTTGGAATGCGGTTAAAATAAAAAGCTCCACGTAGAAAGTGTTTTGTACTGTCGGTTAAATAAAATTGTAGTTGAGATGCTACATTACCTTTTATTTCATATAATGTTCCATATACTTTTTTTTCTTTGTTATTCCAGTTTACAGGGGTAATTTCATCTGCTTTAATAGTATGTTTATATACTAATTTACGAGTATCTTCTTCTAGCTCATTTAAATTATTTTCAATGTTTTTGTAACTTAAATATACTGTTGCATTAAAAGTTTTAAAATTCCAGTTGGACCATAGTTTTTCTGCACCTCTGCTAGTGTCTTTTTCTATTTTAGAATATTGAGGAATATCAAAAGTATAAGGATAAGCAGAGTTGAACTTTTTATATTCTTTCTTAGGAAAGTCTATTCTAATATATCCGTGCGAACGAGGGTAATATGTTTCATCGCATGAGAATAGTATTATAAATAATGTGAAAACAAAAATTATCTTTTTCATTTAAGTTTTTTTTAATCCAACTTTAAAACAGCCATAAAAGCATTTTGAGGAATTTCTACATTTCCAATTTGCTTCATTCTTTTTTTACCTTTTTTTTGTTTCTCGAGGAGTTTACGTTTTCTAGTAATATCACCTCCATAGCATTTTGCCGTAACATCTTTTCTTACTGCTTTTATTGTAGTTCGTGCAATAATTTTTGAGCCAATAGCTGCTTGTATTGGAACTGCAAATTGTTGTCTTGGGATTAAATCTTTTAATTTATCGGTCATTCTTCTGCCAAATCTATATGCATTATCAGCATGAATTAATGTTGAAAGAGCATCAACTTTTTCACTGTTAACTAAAATGTCTAATTTTACAAGATTTGCTTTCCTAAATTCTGACATTTGGTAATCGAATGAGGCATAGCCTTTTGAAACACTTTTAAGTTTATCATAAAAATCAAAAACAATTTCTGCTAAGGGAATTTTAAATGTAAGTTCTGCCCTGTCGGAAGATAAATATGTTTCTTTTAGGAGTTCTCCTCTTTTGTCGAGACAGAGTTTCATAACTTGACCATAGTAGTCCGTTTGAGTAATTATTTGTGCATCAATATATGGTTCTTGTATTTCTGCTATAATGCCTGGGTCGGGTAGTCCGGATGGATTATGAACTTCAATTGTTTCACCTTTTGTTGTTTTTATAATGTAAGAAACATTGGGTACGGTAGTAATAACGTTCATATTAAACTCTCTATCTAGCCGTTCTTGAACAATTTCCATATGCAATAAACCTAAAAAACCACATCTGAAACCAAACCCTAGTGCCATTGATGATTCCGGTTCAAAAGTTAAGGATGCATCGTTTAATTGAAGTTTTTCAATTGAATATCTAAGGTCTTCATAGTCTTCTGTATCTATCGGGTATATTCCTGCAAAAAGCATTGGTTTAACTTCTTCAAATCCATCAACAGCAGCTTCGCAAGGATTTTCTACCTGCGTTATTGTGTCTCCGACTTTAACTTCTTTAGACTCTTTAATTCCTGAAATTATATAACCTACGTCTCCTACTTTTAAGGTTTTTTTACTTTCTTGTTTAAGTCTAAGAACCCCAATTTCATCAGCATAATATTGTTTTTCGGTGTTAACAAATTTCACATAATCTCCTTTGTTTATTGTACCATTTATAATTTTGATATATGCAATTATTCCTCTGTAAGAGTTGTAAACAGAGTCGAAAATCATTGCTTGTAAAGGTGCGTTTTCATCTCCTTCCGGATGAGGTACATCTTTAATTATTCTTTCTAAAATAAGTTCTACTCCTAGTCCTGTTTTTCCACTTGCCTCAATTATGTCTTCTCTTTTCCCGCCTAGAAGCTCAATTATTTGATCTTTTACTTCTTCGGGCATTGCTGTATCCATGTCCATCTTGTTTAGAACAGGAATAATTTCTAAATCATTTTCAATTGCCATATAAACATTTGCAATAGTTTGAGCTTGAATGCCTTGTGTGGCATCTACAATAAGCAAGGCTCCTTCGCAAGCAGCAATTGAACGAGAAACTTCGTAAGAAAAATCAACATGTCCGGGGGTGTCTATAAGGTTTAGAGTATAATCTTTTCCGTTTAGTTCATAATCCATTTGTATGGCATGACTTTTAATTGTAATTCCTCTTTCTTTTTCAAGTTCCATGTCGTCGAGTACTTGCTCTTGCAAATCTCTTGCAAATACAGTTTCCGTTTTTTCTAAAAGTCGGTCTGCAATAGTGCTTTTTCCATGATCTATGTGGGCTATTATGCAAAAATTTCTTATGTTCTTCACTATATCTTTATTTTTATATCTTAAAGTGCAAAAATACTTTTTTTTAGCTAATAAAAAAGGCTTGTTTTTTTAATGGCACGACATTATTATTTTTTCAAGCTATAAAAATTCAAATTAGTTTTACTTAGTAGCTATATAATTCATTTAAAACTTCTGAGAGATTATATTTAATGCAAGATTGAGATTCTTGATTTAATTTGTGTGTTATTGTAAGTAGTTATAAATCAGCTATCTTACTGTTTCTATGGATTTCTTAAGTAAATATAATTTGTTATGCTTAAACCTTTTTAAGAAATAAAAGTCAAAAAGGCAAACAAAATATTTTTTTATTCATAATATTAAAAATAAAACAAAATGAAAACAAAACAAATAATGATCATTGTAGTACTGATATTTGTTTCAGGAAGCATTTTTGCACAAGGACAGATGAAACGAAACGGACAAGTAGGGGGCAGAATGATGAATATTCCGGACTTAACAGATGTTCAAAAATCACAGATTAAAGATATGCGAACTGCAAACATGAAAGAAATGCTTCCTTTAAAAAATGAATTAAGAGAGAAACAAGCACATTTGAATACAATTTCAACAGGAGATAATGTTAAAATGACTGATGTAAACAGGGCAATTGAAGAAATTAGTGCAATTAAATTGACAATGGCAAAAAAAAGAGCTAAAAACAAACAAAATATCCGAAAGATTTTAACAGATGACCAAAGAGTGTTTTTTGATATGCAGCAAGGCAAACATAAAAGAAAACTGAATGCTAAAAAACAAGGAAACAGGCAAGGAAAATGTATGAAATAGTTTTTTTTTCTATACTGATTTTAAAACACTTGATATATGAACCGACGGGTTAACCCGTCGGCGATTTGATTCTGTTTATTTTCTGTTACGTAATTCTGATTAAAAAAGTCCTTCTGTGCAATTTTTGCAAATGTCAATTTTTTTTCTATTTAAAAGAAGTTGTTGCCTGAATTTTAGAGCTTTATTGTTATTTTGAATTTCTTGAAATGTTTTTTTAGAAATATTTCCGAAAGAATACTTAGCGTCCTTATCAAAACAACAGGGTAATATTTCTCCTGTGTTTGTAATAACTACCGACTCCCAAAGTCTTTTACATTTGTTTTTAAGTTTGCTTTTTATCTTATATTTTCCGGTTCCATCTTTTTTATATCTGGAGTATTTTTTATTTTTTGGAATTAAGTTTATAGCGTCTTTAAAATTGTAAATTTGTGCAGTTTTTATTTCAAGTTTATCTGCTTTAAGTTTTTTGCATAACTTTCTAATTTCAGGAATTTGATGTTCATTAAATTTAAAAACCAAAAATTGAATTACTACAAAAGGGGTTTTTGATTTTAGTTCTTTTTTCCAAAAAACAATATTTTTAACAGACTGTATAACTGTCTCTAAATTTCCTGATTTCCGGTATTTTTGATAAATATCTTGCGTTGTTCCGTCTATTGAAACAATTAGTTTGTCTAGTCCGGATTCTATTGTTTTTTTTGCATTTTCAGAATTTAAAAAATGTCCGTTTGTTGATGTCGCTGTGAAAATATTTTTCTTTTTAGCAGAATATTCAATGAGTTTAAAAATATCAGGATTTAAAAAAGGTTCTCCTTGAAAATATAGTATTAAATTTATTAAATAAGGAGAAAGTTCATCTATTGCTTTTTTATAAATATTGAAATTAATATTTCCTTTTAAACGTGTTAGTTCTCCTGTTCCTGTTGGGCATTCAGGGCAATGTAAGTTGCAATTAGAAGTTGGTTCAATTGATATGCTTATTGGCTTTGCATTTATCTTAGAGCTTTTAAAGATGCTTGAAACAATAAAATTTAGATATAGTTTTACTGCATTAATAACTTTCCTAATTGTTATTTTTTTTAATATATTAAAAGCAAGTTGCATAGAGAATTGGGTATGTTTAAAAGTAAAAAAGTCGGTTTAAGCCGACTTTTTGTCAATTGTTATTAATGTTTTTATTTATCCTCAGAAGTAGTTACCATATATGCTGCTTTTAGGTCTTTATCTTTGCCATTTATAGTAATTGTTGCACTATTTTTATCTTTTTTATAAATAAACATTGCTTCTCCTCCCATATTCATATCCATTTCACTTTTCCAGCCGTTGCTTTTCATTTCTTTTTTAATTTTACTTATAACTTCTTCTTTACTGTTCTCAGGTTTTATAACAACAGTTATCATGCTTTCTTTTTCAGAGTTCATATTACCTACGGATTCAATTTCTCCTTTAACAAGATAAACATCTTTTGGAAAATTGGCAGGAATTTCTTTGGTATTACCACTAAAAGTAATTTCTTCTCCGTCTTCTCCGGAAATTTTTAACTCGCCATCATCACCTGTAATTTTTATTTCTTTTCCGTTTTCATCAGTTATTGTCATTCCTCCACCGTCCATTGCCTTATCAATGTCAATATCAACATCAATTTTTTTACCGTCTTCCGCTGCTGCTTTTTCTAGTATTTTTTCAAAAATGCCTTCTGCAATTTTTTTTCCGGTTTCTTCTTGTTTTTCTTCACTAAAACATGAAGAGAAAAGAATAGTAGTTAATGCTAAAATAATAATACTTATTTTTTTCATGTGTCTAAAATTTTATAATTAATATTGCTTTAAGAAAAGACGTATTTACCATCTTTTTAGTTTTACTTCAAAATTCATAGAATAATCGGTAGAATATATGTCAAATAAACTTCCTGAAAATTCAATGCTTTTTTTGTCTGGACTTAATTTTGCAAATTCACTTTTTAAGGCTTTGACTTTTGTAGGAAAATTAAATTTTAATTTATAACCGTAATAATCTTTCATTGATTCAATATCAGCTTTTTTAAAAACAGAATCATTTGTATTTCTAGGAGCAATATATGAAAGTTTTCGTTTTCCTTTTTTTATAAACTTAGGGTTTTTAAGGGTAGAGTCTGTCCCCATTCTTCCTCTAAATAGTTTTCCGGTTTCATTTAAATCTAACATTTTATTAAGTATGCTTATATCTTTAAAATTATACGATATAAATAATACTGTTTTGTCCTTTTTCCACCCGTATTTAACATTTGTTGCACCATTTTCTATAAATTTTGCAGCAATTTTTTCAAAAGATTTATCCAAAGTGTCTATTGATTTTATTTTATTAAAACTGTTTGACGAATCGATATTGCTCATATAGTCAATTAATTGAGACATATCAATTTCTAAATTTGATGTACCGGACATATCTTTATTAAAAGTATATTCTTGGGAAATGTTACAGCTTACTATAAGAAGAAGAAATAGTGTTATAAGATATGTTATAGTTTGTTTCATGTAAAATTGCCTAATTAACTGATATTAAAAAAGATGTCTAACAAATCGTATTTTAAAAAAATTATGTTGTTTAGAATATAGGAACACTTGTTTTATTGAGTACGAAATCAATGTGCTAGGATTATAGTAGTGTCCCTTGCGTGTCAAACTCTTTGTCATTGGTGTTTCATATTCAAAACATCAAAGATAATAAAAAAGAATAGATTTTATAATTTTGGAGTTCAAAATTATGCCTTTAATATTGTAAATGCGAAGCTTGTACCAATACCAATAGTACTTCTAACATTAATTGTTTGGTTATGAGCTTCAATAATATGCTTTACTATTGCTAGGCCTAAGCCAGTGCCACCATTATCTCTTGAACGAGCTTTGTCTGTTCTGTAAAAACGTTCAAAAACTCTTGGAAGATCATCTTTATGAATACCAGGACCTTCATCAGTTATTTCAACTAAGTGATTTTTATCCATGTCGAAGAAACTTATTTTTATTTTACTATCTTTAAGGCTATATTTTATTGCATTATCAATCAGATTAATAAGCACTTGTTTTATTTTGTTTTTATCTCCAACTGCAAAAATTGGATTTGAATATGGTTCTCGGAAAAAAATTTTAATATTCTTTTTTGTTGCTTTATCAATAAATAATTCTAATACTTCGTTAGCTAATTTTAAAATATCAAATTTTATGAAATTTGCTTTTAAATTTGTTATTTCGAGTTCGGAAATAGTATCTAAATCCTCAATTATATCTATAATTCTTTCTATATTTTTATTTGTCCTTTTCAAATACTTTTTTGTAAGTTTATTATCATTTAAAGCTCCGTTTATTAAAGAATGAACGTATCCTTGTATATTAAAAATTGGGTTTTTCAATTCATGAGAAATATTACCAATATATTCTCTTCTAAAAGTTTCTCTTTCTTTAAGAGTCAAAATCTCTGTGTTATGTTCTTTACTCCATTCTTCAACTTCTTCTTTTACTTCTTTTATTATATCTTCTTTATCAAGTTCATGATTTTTGTCTTTATTAAGTTTTAAATTACGTATTGTTTTGTATATAAGCCTTATTTTATCATAAATAAACCTTTTTAAAATAAAAAAGAAAAGAGAATACGAAAAGATAAAAATTGAAACATCAAACAATAGTAATGCAAAATAGTTAAATTTTATTTCTTGAAAAATGAAACATGAGAAGATGTACAGTAATGTTACAAATAGGGTTATACTTGAAGCAACTGCTAGTGAGATTTTTTTAGGATTTGTTGTATTTATTATTTTTTTCACATTTTTAATTTATAACCAATTCCTTTAATGGTTTTTATGTTTTCAATACCTGTTTTTTCTCTTATTTTTCTGACATGAACATCAATTGTTCTTGACCCTACAATAACATCGTTGCCCCATATTTTTTCAAAAATATTTTCTCTTGTAAAAACATGGTTTGGTTTTGAGGCAAGTAATCTAAGTATTTCAAACTGTTTTTTTGGTAGTGTTAAAGGCTTATTTCCTTTATATACTACATATTCTGTTGTATCAATCCGATATTCTCCGAAAGTTAAAGTTTCATCTTCTTCTGTTATGCTTTTATATCTTTTAAGTAAAGCTTTAATTCTAGAAAGTAAAACTTTTGGATTTATCGGCTTTGTAATGTAATCATCACCTCCGGCTTCGAAACCGGTTATTTGCGAATAATCTTCATTTCTGGCAGACAAGAAAACAATTATTGTATCTTTATTTTCAGGAAGTGTTCTAATTTTTTTACAAGTTTCATAGCCATCCATAATAGGCATCATAACATCTAAAATAATTAATTGAGGTTTTTCCTTTTCAATTATTTTTAATGCTTTTTTTCCGTTTTCCGCAGTATGAACAGTATAGCCTTCTTGACTTAAATTAAAATAAAGGATTTCTCTTACATCTTTTTCATCGTCAACAATAAGGATTTTATAGTCTTTCTTATTCATTTTAAAGGTTTAAGTATTATAGAGCTAATTTGAAAAATTAAAACAAAAAAGTTAGCTTTTTAAATTTATTCTTCTGTAATATCCATAAAATCTCTATATGCTTTAAAAAGACTCATTATATACATATTAACATTTTTTAATTCCGATAAGATGTTAAAATATAATAAACTGTTTCTTACATTTACTATATCCGCTTTAACTCTCTTTACTTGGTTTTTTTGTGCTCCATCTATAAATTTAATTACCTCCTCCATTTGGGTATTCAAACTATCTCTTTGCTGGAAATCTCTTTTTTCCATTGTTAACATAACATTTGAACTAAATTTATCCATTAAATCATATAATTTATCTAATTCTTCTTTTTGTTCTTTAAGTAGTGGTGTATGAGAATTAATAAAGTGCATTGCAATAGGTTCTAAAGCATAAAAAACTCCAAGAGCAATTTCTCTTTGGGCTTCTATCATTTGAACATAGAAAATTCCTGAATCGGCAGCTTCAGGTACAAGTTTTTTTAGTACTTTATTTGTCCTGTTTTTTCTTTTCTTAGTATATTCTCTAAGTTTGGTAATATCTTTAATTAAAGGTTTTGCAAATTTACTTTTATTTTCAGTAAGGTGTGAAAATGCTTCTTTAATATATTTGCCCGATCTTCCTAAAACTCTCTTGATTTGCTTTTCAGCTTTTTCAATTAATTCAGTTTCGGTTATTTCTTCTTTATCAATTGCTTCTTTTTCTTCTTTTTCAATTTCTATATCATCTTCATTTGTTTTGGTTTTCTTACTACTTTTAAATAACAAATAGATAACACCTACTTCTAAAAGTAAGGCCATGATAAAACCTGTGTTGTATATTATTGCTGCTAAAGTAGATGCAATAACGAAAGCAGAAAAAGCAGTTAAGAACCAACCTCCAATAACATTTGTAACTCCTGCAATACGATATACCGCAGACTCTCTGCCCCATGCCCTGTCGGCTAATGAAGCTCCCATTGCTACCATAAAAGTAATATATGTTGTAGAAAGAGGAAGTTTAAAAGATGTTCCTATTGAAATTAAAATTGCTGCTATTAAAAGATTTACTGATGCTCTAATTAAATCGAACTCTGGAACATTCTTCATTTCTTTATTAGACATTTTAGGCATTTGAAATCTGCTGTCTAGCCATGCTCTAGTCTTAACGGGTATTATAGTTTCAAACGCATTACTCAGATGAATAGAACCCTTAACAATAGCTCTTGAAAAGGAATTTGAAGTAAATTTTTCTTCTTTATCTCCTTGAGCAGAAAGGTCTAAAGTTGTTTTTGCTACATTTTTGGCTTTTTTTGATGTCCATAATGTAATTATCATAATTGTACCGGCTGCAAATAAAAATAATGTTGGAGTAGGAACTTTTTTTCCAAGAGCATCCATTTGGTATAAATGAGGATCTATTGACCCAGCAGCTGACCAGAACTCCCAAGAATTGTAACCTGCAATTGGTACTCCAATAAAGTTTACTAAATCATTTCCTGCAAAAGCTAATGCAAGTGAAAAAGTTCCCAATAAGATTATAAATTTTAATATATTAATTTTAAAGAATTTTAGTGCGATGAAAGATATTATTGTCCAAAATAAAAAACTCCCTGCAATAATAATTAAAGTATATTCTTTTAAAAAAACTTTAATATCTCCATAAAAGTCGGTGCCTTTTAGTCCTTTAAGTACAATAAAATAAGTAATTGCTGCAATGGAAATCCCTCCAAATATTGCCATTGATATTGCTCTTGTTTTTATATTAAATTGAAAAGTAAAAATAATTCTTGAAATATATTGTGTTATAGATCCAAGAGTAAATGCAACCACTACCGAAAGTAAAATTCCAAAAACTATCCAAAGTGCCGTTGACGAATTTATAAAAAGAGCTAAGTCTGCAATAGGTCTATTCTCTCCAATAACTTTTATTAGTCCAACTGCAACTGCTGCTCCTAATAAGTTAAAAACAATAGAAACCGTGGTTGATGTGGGCATTCCCAGTGAGTTGAATATGTTCAATAAAAGAATGTCTCCGATAAGGACGGCAACAAAAATCACCATTATATCATAAAATGAAAACATTTGTGGGTGAAAAATACCTTTTCTTGCTACCTCCATCATTCCGCTAGAAAAAACTGCACCAATAAAAATTCCCAAACTAGCAATTATCATTATTGTTTTGTAGTTAAAGGCTTTTGAACCCAATGCAGAGTTCAAAAAATTAATTGCATCATTGCTAACTCCAACTACTATATCAACAACTGCAAGTACTAATAAACTTATTACAACTATTAAAATTATTGTTTCCATGTGTTATTTTCTTAGAATTATTTGAAAAAATATTATAATTTTTATCAAAAGTAAAATAAAAAATTAATCTGAAAAAGAGAGTTTCTAACTTAACATTAACTTAACTTTAAACTTACAATTAATTAACTTTTTCTTAAACATTTCTTAACCAAGTTTTCTGTAAGTCCGGTTACTTTTGCAAAATAAATTAACAGTCATAAAACTATTAAAATTTTTATTTAAATTAAAAACAAAGAAAATGAAACGAAATTTATTAAAATTTACAGCAATTGCAATACTTGGTGCAATTATCACATTAAGTTCGTGCAAAACAGACCCAATTGAACCAGTAGATAAGGATGCAACAACTTTTGTTAAAGATGCAAATGGAAATATTGTTGTAACAGATAAAGGTAAAGGTACAGGTAATTATACATTTAAAGAAAGTGAAGTATATGTTCTTAACGGATTAGTTTTTGTAAACGACGGACAAACTTTAACAATTGAGCCAGGAACATTAATTAAAGGAAAACCCGGAACAGGCGAAAGTGCAAGTGCATTAGTTGTTGCAAGAGGTGGAAAAATAATGGCAGAAGGAACGTCTGAAAAACCAATTATTTTTACTGCCGAAGCAGATAACAGAGAAGGAACCGGAGTTAGTGCCGATGCAAGAGGTCTTTGGGGTGGTGTAATTATGCTTGGAAAAGCTACAACAAATAATCTAACAACAGATAAAGCAATTGAAGGAATTTCTACAAGCGAAGCAAGAGGTTTATACGGAGGAAATGATGATACCGACAATTCCGGAACTTTAAAATATGTTTCAATTCGTCATGGAGGAACTGATATTGGTGAAGGTAATGAAATTAACGGACTTACACTTGGTGCAGTTGGTAGCGGAACAACAATAGATTATATTGAAGTTATTGCAAACAACGATGATGGAATTGAATTTTTTGGTGGTTCTGTTTTTGTAAAACACGCTTTAATAGTAAAATGTAAAGACGATTCTTACGATTACGACCAAGGTTTTCATGGAAAAGGACAGTTTTGGTTAACTACTCAAGACACAGATTCTGACAGAGGCGGAGAACATGACGGAGGACCAAAAGACAATGAAACAGGAACACCTTATGCAAAACCTGAAATTTATAATGCTACATACATTAGTGTTGAAGGTGGAGAAAGCAAAACTTTTACATTAAGAGATAACGCAGGTGTAACTTATGCAAATTCAATTTTTGTGAATTTTGACAAAGGTGTTGACATTGAATATTTAGAAGACGGAGGAACAATGGCAGGATGTTCATATAAAATGTGGGAAGACGGATATGTTCATGTACAAAACAATGTTTTTTATAATGTTGCAGGACAAACAGATGGTTCAAATGTAGATGCTAGTGTTTTATTTAAAGTTTCAACAGCAAAAGATGCAGAAGGAAATCATTTACCATGTCCTCAAAATATAAAAGATGCTTGGACATTAGCTTTTGCAGGAAACACAAACAAAGTAGCAAACCCCGGCGTAACAGCAAATAATCCTGTGCCTACAAATGCACAAACTGACGATATGGCAACTTATCCTTCCGGATTTGAGAATGTTTCTTACAAAGGAGCATTTGGAACTACTAACTGGGCAGCAGGATGGACTTTAACTTTCCCTAGTAAATAAACAAACAACAATTACTTTTTATTACCGACGGGATTTTCCCGTCGGTTTTTTTCAAACACAAACAAACACAAAAAAATGAAACAAGTTATTATTATTTTATCTTTTTTCTACCTGTCTGTATTTTTTGTAAATGCCCAAGACAGAGGAACAATACGAGGAAACATAACTGATAAAGAAACAGGAGAAGCCATTGTTGGAGCAATGCTTATAATAGAAGAAACTGAGCCTGAAATTGTTGCTTTAACAGATTTTGACGGAAATTACAGTTTAGAAAATGTTCCGATAAATGCCAAGAAATTTACAGTTTCTTTTCTTTCTTATAAAACACAAATAATTGAAAATTTACATTTAATTCCCGGTAATACCGAAATTCTTAATCTAATTTTGGAAAAAGTTGCAGAAGATATTGATGAGGTTGTAGTAAGTGCAAAATCAATTACAAATACCGATGCTGCAATAAATACTGTTCAAAAAAACTCTGCCGGTATTATAAACGGAGTATCATCGCAACAAATGTCTAAACTTGGCGATAGTGATGCTGCATCTGCATTAAAAAGAGTTGCAGGGATATCAGTGTCGGGAGGTAAGTATGTGTTTATAAGGGGTTTAAGTGATAGATATTCGAAAGTTACATTGAATGGTGCAGAAATTCCCGGACTTGACCCAAACAAAAACACTGTTCAAATGGATATGTTTCCATCAAATATAATTGATAATATTATTGTTCATAAATCATTTACACCTGACCTACCGGCTTCCTTCACCGGAGGATATATAAATGTAACAACAAAAAGTTATCCTGAAAAATTCACATTGCATTTTTCTAATTCAATCGGGTATAACAGTCAGGCAAACTTAAATGAAGATTTTATAAGTTACGAAGGCGGAAAATATGATGCTTTGGGAATTGATGACGGAATAAGAAATATTCCTGAACAAGCAAATGATATTCCTGCAATTTATCAAAATGATGAAAAACTTGCAGAAATTTCAAAATCATTTAACAAAATAATGTCAACAAACACAAAAAAATCTTTTCTAAATCATGGACATTCACTTTCAATAGGAAATCAAATAAAACTATTTGGTAAGCCTTTTGGGTTTATTCTTTCAGCTAGTTACGACAGAAAGTTTAAATACTACGACAATGGTCTATATGCAAAATACGATTATACACATTCGCAAAATTCTTCGGGTGTTATGAATTTATATATTTCTGAAAAAGAAAAAAAAGGAGAAGAAGATATAATGCTTTCTTTACTCGGCGGTTTTTCATATAAACTAAACAGGAATAACAGTTTAAATATTTCAATATTAAAAAATAGCAGTGGGTTAAAATCTGCAAGATATAGAGAAGGTCCAAGACCGGAAGACGATATTTATATGCACGAACATACATTAGGTTTTCAAGAAAGAAATTTTACATCAGCTCAGTTTTCCGGGAAACACATTTTAACAAACTTTTTAAATATTAGGATAAATTGGATTAGTTCATATACACTTTCAAAACAAGATGAACCAGATTTGAGATTTTTTTCTTATGATAATACAGGTATAAATTCAAGTGCCTATGCCGTTCCTGCACGTTTTTATAGGTTTATGACAGAAAATAATGCAGATAATAAATTAACCTTTGAAATTCCTGTAAACATAAAAGGCAAAAGTGCAAAAATTAAATCCGGAGCAGCTTATACTTATAAAAGCAGAAATTCTGATGAAAAGAAATTTGACATCTTATCACAAGGAATTGTGTTTAACGGAAACATTTATGAATATTTATCCGATGAAAACATTATTAAAGATGTTAATAATTCGCCCAAAGGCATTTATGTAGGAAACGATACAATTACAGATAGTTTTAACAGCTACCAAGCAAAAGAAAATGTGATAGCAGCATTTGGAATGATTGATATTGATATTACAAAAAATCTTAAAATAATTACGGGAGCAAGATTTGAAAACAATTCTATTTTTGTTGAAAATAAGGTCCCGACTTATCATCATAAATATAAAAAAGCAGAAAGAATTTATCCTGACATCTTGCCTGTTTTTAACACACGTTATTCTGTAAATAAAAACATGAACCTAAGGTTTGTATATTCCAAAACCGTTGGAAGACCTGCATTTAGAGAAATTGCACCTTATGCAGTTTACGACTTTAAAGAAGGTTGGCGAGTTGTAGGAAATCCGGATTTGCAAAGAACACTAATTGATAATTTAGATTTAAGATGGGAAAAATTTGGGATTAATGGCGATATTATTTCCGCAAGTGTTTTTTACAAATATTTTAAAAATCCTATTGAACTTGTTGATGATGCTCGTGCAACAAATACCGAATTTCATTATGTAAATATAAATAATTCAAAATTATATGGTATTGAATTTGAATTTAAACAACACTTAGGATTTGTTAATTTGAATAATTTTATGATTGGAAGTAATATTACAATTTTAAAATCAGAAGTTGAATTTCCCGTAAATTCAAACACAGAGGAAAGTGCAATTTTAAAAAGACCTATGTATGAACAAGCACCATGGGTTGTAAATGCGTTTTTATCTTACGATAACAAAGAAGTTGGGCTTAACTCAAATGTTTCTTTCAATATGGAAGGAGATAAACTTGCAGTTGTAATAAGAGGAGATGCACCTGATATTTATAAGCGTTCATATCCAAATTTAAAATTTAATATTTCAAAAACCATAGGAAAAAATTTTTCTGTTAAATTTTCCGTAAAAAACATATTAGATAAAGTTCATAAGAAAACTTATGATATAGAAGACAAAGAATATATTTTTCAATCTTACAGTTTAGGCAGAACTTATTCATTCTCTGTAAGTTATAATATTAATTAATATTTGAAGTTTTTTGTAATTTCAAATGTGTGTTTTGTTTGTGAAGCCTGATTTTTTAAATCGGGCTTTTTTTATATTTTATAAAAGTTTTTGTAATAATATTTTATTTTTTTCTTTTGTGTTTAAATATTAATTTTTTTTCATGAAAGCCAAAGTTTCAACACTTATTGTTATTGTTATATTTTTGGGAAATATCTTGAATGCCCAATCCGACAGCTCAAGAGTTGAAAAAATAGTTAAAAAAATTGACATTTCAGGTACATGGTATTTAGCGTACAATAAAAATATTACTGATAGCACAAATCAGTTCCTATTAAAAAGAGGATATATTACTTTCAAATCAAAGTTAAATTCAAAACTTTCAATTAGATACACACAAGACATCACTCTTGACAACGAAGGTTCTGATGCTGGAAATATTGAAATAAGGATGAAATATCTGTATATGAAACTAAAACCTTTTCAAAAAGGGTTTTTGAAAAATTCTTTTATGGAATTTGGTTTAGTCCACAGACCTTTTGTAGATTTTGAACAAAAAATAAATACCTATCGTTCACAAGGGAAAATGTTTATTGAGAAATCTGGAATTGTAAACACTTCTGATTTTGGTTTTTCGTTCAATGGACTTATTGGAGGGAAATTAAGTTCAGAAACACAAAAAAAAGCAGGGAAACATTACCCCGGAAAGTACGGTAGTTATTCTGTTGGAATATATAATGGAGGAGGATATCACGCAATAGAAAAAAATAACAATAAAACTATTGAAGGCAGACTAAGCATAAGACCTTTGCCCGAATATATTTCTGGTTTGCAGTTTTCTTATGGAGGTATTTTTGGAAAAGGGAATAGAGATGAAGATGTAAAGGATTTTGTAATGAGCTTGTTTGCAGCAACATACAAGAGTAAGCGCTGTGTTTTGTCTGGTCAATACTATATAGGACAAGGAGATTACAAAGGGAAATATAGGGATGTTAAAAATAATGCTGCAAAAAACGAAGGATACTCTGTTTTTGGAGAATTAAAAATTCCAAAAACTTCCTTAGCTTTATTCGGAAGATATGACAATTTTGTTTCTTACCAAGAATTAAATTTTAAAAAGACATACTATTTT
Source organism: uncultured Chlorobiota bacterium (assembly GCA_947311445.1). GTDB lineage: Bacteria > Bacteroidota > Bacteroidia > Bacteroidales > JAADGE01 > JAADGE01. Next base: position 43,682 of record CAMZKV010000018.1, read on the forward strand.
GGAGGAGTAACATATAGGTTTTTGAAAAATAAAGTATTTGCATATTACGGAAATGAATTAATTGCAGGAAAAAAAGAAGAAGTTTTTGAAGTTGTTCTAGAAGTAGTTTTTTAAAAAAACTTATGTAATTTAAGCTATATTGCGTATGTTAGTTTAAATAGAAACTTGAACTTCAAAACCAGCATCTTTTACTTTATTTGCAATTTCATTTAACTTTTCAGGGGCAACTTTTTTTAAACCTTTTGATGGAGTATCTCTATCAATTGTGTAAATCATAATTTTCTTTGGTTTTATTTCTTTCAAGAGTTTTATCCATTCTAAAACTTCGATATTGCTTGTGTTGTCAGCAGATTTGTTTTTGTATGTTCCTGTAAGAAACATAGTTTGAATAATTAAATTACCATTAAAAAGTTTTAAATTCTCAACTAATTTTGAAGCAGAAAAATTAGGTAGAGGATTATTCAAAAATTTAATTGTACTATCAAAAGCAGAATCAAGTTTAAGAATATTATCATCTACTTTATTAAGAGCATCAAGAACACTTTTTTTATTAAGCATAGTTGCATTGGAAAGAACTGCAACTCTTGCCTCCGGGAAGTATTTATTTCTTATTTCAATTGTATCATCAATTATTTCGGCAAAATCGGGATGTGTTGTTGGCTCACCATTTCCTGCAAAAGTAATAACATCAGGAGGATTATTATTTTGCTTCATTTGGTAAAGTACTTCTTCTAATCTTTGTTTTACCTCTTTTCTTTTGTGAAATTGCATACCTTTAAACTTGTCTTTATAAGTTCTGCCACATTCACAATAAATACAATCAAAATTGCAAAACTTATAATCAAGAGGAAGTAAATTTACTCCAAGAGAAACCCCAAGCCTTCGGCTTCTTACAGGTCCAAAAATTATTTTATTAAACAAGAAAACTGCCATTTTTTTTCGGCAAATGTATAAAAAACATAATAAAGATTTCAATATAAAAAACAATGTTGCCGAATTAAAAATTTAAGAGGTGTTTTTTTAAGAATTTTTCAAACGAAGCCTAATGAAAACATTTTGTTTTTTGCAAATAAGCTGATAAAAAAAATACAGCAACTAGCAAAAGCTAATTACTGTATTTTAAAAAATGAAATTTATACTGCACTTTTATTTAACTATTAATTTTTTAGTAAAAGTGTTTTTACTGTTAGAAAAGTTCAGTAAATATATACCGGATTCAGGAATAAATAGTTTATCTTCCTTTACTATATTTTTTTCATGTATAATTTGCCCAGAAATATTATAGACTTTAAGTTTATAAGAATCGTCAGTAGTAATATTTAAAAAACCAGACGAAGGATTTGGATATATGCGAATATTATTTGTTATGTTTTTTATCCCTACTGCTTGATCAACTCTTAGCTCATCAACAAAAATATCACAAAATTCTCCTCCATTAAAAATAATGCTTTCTGCATAAAACCCAAACATTACAGTACCACTGTATGCAGATAAATCAAAAGTCATTTCTTGTCCTTGGTAAGGTATATCTGAAAAAGCAGGGTTTGAAGTATTATCCCACATTTGCAAAGCATTCGCAGACGACCAAGTCTCACCGGCATCAGTAGATATAATTACAGCAAACTTATTATCTTCGCCATATACATCGGGAGGTCCACTTTCTCCTGCTTTTGTAATAGCAAGATTAAATTTAAGTTCTGTATTGTTGTCTGTCCCTAAATCAATTTTTGGACTTATTAACCAATCTTGTCTGTAAGTTCCAAAAACAGTTATACAAGCAGATTGATTTGAAGGGTCAGAATTTAGGTATGGATCTTGTTCCCAACTTGCCTCCAGAGGACTTATGTAGGTGTTATTTTCTAGCAAAGCTTTTCCTTCTTTCCAATCATTTGGCAGATATGTATCAAATTTTTCTTCAAAAGGAACAGAATAAGCTGTTGAAAATTGAAATGGACCTGCCCATTCACTAACATCTGTATTATTTCCTCCGCAATCGGCTCTTACATAAAAATCGTATGATATAGTTGGTAGTAAATCAGAAACACTAAAAGGGTTACTTGTAACATTGTCATATGTTGGTGTTCCTGTTGGTACAAAATCTGCAATGCCAAGTTCTATATCCCACATTGTTTCGTCGTTTCCATTTTGCCATGTTAAATTTGCACTTGTAGATGTAATATTAGTAGCATTTAAAAGAGCGGGTTGAGGGCAAGCTGGTCTTAATCTTACCTCAAAATTATCTACAAAAACATCATAATCTCTTGGGTCGTCAATTTCTCCTTCACTAGCCCAAAATGCAAACCTTACATGCGAAGCTGTTATGTTTTCAATATTTATTAAAATATTATCTCCTAAATTTGAAGGTTCACTGCCAACTGTCCAAGAATATAATGTCTGCCAATTTAAACCGTCTTCTGTATATGCAAATTTTATTTCATCATCACTTCCCATTTCCATAGGTAATGTGTCGTAATATTTTGTCAAAGCAATATCAAAATTAACCTCATAGCCTCCTGCCGACATATCAAGCTGAGGACTTATGAGCCAATCTTTTTTATTATTATTATATAAATTAATTCTTGCACTAGGCGAACCATTTGTTTGGTTACCAAAATTTTGTTGATTCCACGAAGCAACACCTTGTTGTCCTACGGGGCCTTCATCAAATCCTCCTCTTATTACGTCCCAACAAGCAGGAATATAGGAAGAAAAATCTTGAGTATATATAGGCATAGTCGGTGAGCAAGGAGTGGTAAAGGTACGAGGTCCTACCCAAGAACTTTGAGTTCCTCCGCAGTCATTCCTTACATAAAAATCATAAGATGTAGATTCTGATAAGCCTGTGACAGTTAGAGGTTTAGTGCTAATGTCATTATTTGTTGGTGTTCCTGTTGGTGAGAATCCTGTTAAGCCCCATTCCACATCCCAATTAGCATTTCCTCCTGTTTGTGTCCAAGCTAAATTTGCACTAGTTTCATTAATAAGTATAACAGTTAAATCTGTTGGTTCAGGGCAATCTGCAAGAGTTGTAAACTCATAAGGTCCTGTCCAATAACTTACATCTGAATTATCTCCACTACAATCTGCCCTAACATAAAATTCATAAGCTGTTTCTGAATTTAATCCTGAGAGATTAAAATTGGTTGTCGTTACATCTTCTATTGTTGGTGTTCCTGTTTGAGTGAAACCGGAAACTCCCCATTCAATATCCCAATTAGTGGCTGTTGCTGTTTCATGCCAACTTAATAAGGCAGAACTTGATGTAATATTCTCTGCATTTAAATTATCCGGTTGAAAGCATGTTGGCACTGCATAAGTAAAAGTATAAGTTGTGCCTGTTACGATAGCTGCCATTATACTCTTTGGAATATTATCATTTGCAACAGTTGTTGAATAAGTTGCCGGAGAACCGGGGGTTACAGATAAAAAAGTAAGACTGCTGTTTTCTGTATCATTAAAACCTATTGACCCGCCATCAGGGTACCAGTTTATAGCATTCGACATATCGCCGTAAATAAACGCTATTTTCCCGTCCGTTTCATACAGTTTTAGTTGATAACTAACATTAGATGCTTTTGTAGATTTGCTATCATCATAAGTCTCAACATCATGCCATTCTATGGTTAAAACTTGACTTCCGGCAGTACCTGAAAGTTCATAATAACAATGACCATTTGTGTATGTCATATCCATATCATCCCAGTAGGGTGCTATGTAGGGTGTGGTGTTTGGGGCATTCAAATTATTATCGCTATATACTTGTGCAGTAGTTGTTCCAAGAATAATAGCACCATTAACCCCAACCGTAAATTGAGAGTAATTATTTTCATTATAAACAAAGGAAAAACTTCCTGTTAAATCTAGCGGAAACTCTGAATCGTCTCCTGTACCTAGATTTGTTCCTGTTGTAGAAATTGAAGTAAAAGTTCCTACTGTTTCAGCAAACTGATAATAATTAATTGTTTTTTGTGCATTAATACCCAAAGAAAAGGCAAATGTTAGAATAAAATAAATATAGATTTGTTTCATATTAATATATTTTAATTTAAGAATTTTTTGTTTCTCAAAAGTAATGATTTAAACTTATTGAAACACCATGGTTAACATAAAATTAACACAAACTTAATATAATATCCACTATCCATAACCTACTACATAAAAATTATATGGTAGTGTTAAATATTTTATATATTTAGTTGTAAATTGTTTGAAAAAAGTATATAATACTTATTTTTGTAGAGATTTTAATAATTTTAATGAAAACAGTTTTATATTTCCTTAAAAACCATTATATTTAAAGAATTTAATATTGTTCTTTAAAGCAAAATAAAAAGCAAATACAAATGTCATATATAAAAATTGAAAAAGATAAACTTGTTAACCTAGAGTATGCTTTGAGCAAAGAACTTCTTCGTTCAAATAGAGCAGGCTCATATGCCAGCACTACTCTTAATGGATGCAATACTAGAAAATATCATGGCTTATTGGTAAGTTTATTGAAAGATGAAAAAAAATATGTTTTGTTATCAACTGTTGATGAAACTGTTATACAAAAAGGAAAAGAATTTAGATTGGGAATACACCAATATCCCGGGAATATTTATTTTCCGCATGGGCATAGATATTTAACAGGATTTCAAAGTGAACCAATACCTGCAAAAACATATAGGGTAGGAGGGGTTGTTCTAAAAAAAGAACTAATACTTGCCCAAGAAGAAGAGCAAATATTAATAAAGTACACAATTGAAGATGCTCATTCTGCAACAATTTTAAGACTGCAACCTTTTTTTGCTTTTAGAAATATTCATGAACTAAGCAAAGAAAATTTTGATGTAAACACCAAAACTTCTGAAATAGAGAATGGAATAAAATACAGAATGTACGAAAAATACCCTTATTTGTATATCCAAACTTCAAAAAAAGGAAAATTTATTACAGCACCGGATTGGAATAAAAATAATTTATATATTGAAGAACAAAAAAGAGGTTATGACTATCTTGAAGATTTGTTTGTTATTGGCTATTTTGAAGTAAAAGTAAAAAAAGGAGATGAAATAATTTTTTCGGTAGGATTAAGAGAGGCAAAACCAAAAAGTTTGAATTCTAAATTTAAATCTGAAATTAAAAAAAGAACTTCTCGAAAGAGTTTTGAAACAAATCTTGAAAATTCGGCACAACAATTTTTTATCAATAAAAAAAAAGAAGCACGATTATTAGCCGGTTTCCATTGGTACGGTTCGTCTTTCAGGAGGACATTAATTGCTTTAAGCGGCTTAACTCTTTATAATAAAAATACTAAAAAATTTATAGAAATATTAGATGTAATAATTAAAAAGGTATTAGAAAATCCTGAAAAATTTTCTGCGGATATACCTTTACTAATAATTAGAGCAATACAAGAATATGTAGCTTTTGCAGATAACTGTGAAAAAGTATGGAAAAAATATGGAAAACATATAATTTCTATTTTTAGAAACTTAAAGGAAGGGAAATATAATGCAGATTTGCAAAACAATGGATTATTATATATTCCTGAAGATAAACCTGTTTCAACTTGGATGAAAGAACTTTATCGAGGGAAAGCTGTAACTCCCAGAACAGGTTTTGTAGTTGAGGTTAATGCTTTGTGGTATAATGCTTTACAATATCTTTCAGGGGTGGCAGAATTAAATAATAGTAAAATACTTAAAAAGGAAATAGGCAATTTACCTGAACAAGCAAAACATTTCTTCAATAATATTTTTATTAATGAGAAAGAAAAGTATTTATATGATTATGTAAATAACAATGAGCAAAATGAAGATGTAAGACCAAATCAAATATTTGCAGTATCGCTTCCGTATTCTCCATTATCCGATAAAAATAAAAAAAATATTTTACTAAAAGCTGAAAAACATTTAGTTACACCGAAAGGTCTAAGAACCCTTTCTCCAAAAAACAAAAAGTATATTGGAAAGTACGGAGGAAATGAAGATGAAAGAAATTTAGCAACACATCAAGGAACTGTTCATCCTTGGCTTTTTGCAGAATATGCAAAAGCATGGCTGAATTTATATAATGAGCAAGGATTAGATTATGTAGAAAAAAAGTATAAAAAATTTGAAGAAGAAATGAACAGTTATGGTTTAGGTACAGTTTCAGAGCTTTATGACGGAAACCCTCCGCATAATGCAAATGGGGCAATATCTTATGCTCCAAGTGTTGCTGCATTATTGAGAGTAAAAATGTTGATTGAAGAGTATAAAAAAATAACAAAAATATAATCAGATGAGAGTATTAATGTTTGGTTGGGAATTCCCTCCGCATATATCCGGAGGCTTAGGAACGGCAAGTTACGGTCTTACAAAAAGCTTGTCTGCAATAGACGATTTAGAAATACTTTTTGTTGTTCCTAAGTTGTATGGTGATGAAGATGAGGATGTTGCAAACTTAATTGGAGCAGGCGATATAAGAGTTAAACAATATAAGAAAAAGTTTACAGATGCATGGAAAGAATATATACAGGAAATTTCAGAGAAAGGAGAAATTGATTATATATCAGGTAAAAACAAATTAAATTTAAAAAGTATTGAATTTATTGAAGTAAAATCTAGACTGCAACCATATTTGTCTCCTGCAGAGTTTGAAAATTTTTTGAAAGAAAAAAATATTATTGGAGCTAAAATTAAAATTGATGAAAGAGGAAAGCTATATTATGAGAAAGATGGAAAAATAAAAGAAATTAATTTTTCAAAAAAAGAAACTGAAGTATATTCTGAAGACGGAAAGTTTATTTTCTCAGGAAAATATGGTTCAAATTTACTTCAAGAAGTATATAATTATGCGAGAGTAGCTGTAGTAATTGCCAAAGAAAATGATTTTGACTTAATACATGGGCATGATTGGCTTGCAAATGCTGCAGGAATTGCAGCGAAAAAGGTTTCCGGGAAACCATTGGTAATTCATGTTCATGCAACAGAATATGACAGAGGAGGTGCGGATAGAATTGACTCACGTGTTTTTGCTTTGGAACAAGCCGGAATGATGGCAGCAGATAAAATAATTACAGTAAGTAATTTAACAAAAAACACTGTAATAAAACACTATGGAGCTGATGAAAATAAAGTTCAAACAGTATATAATGCAGTAGAGCCACAGGAAGCGGAAAAAAATATTTATAAAAAAAATGTAAAAGAAAAGCTAGTAACTTTCCTAGGAAGAATTACCTATCAAAAAGGACCTGCATACTTTATAAATGCAGCAAAAAAAGTACTTGAAAAGACAGATAATGTTAGATTTGTTATGGCAGGGAATGGAGATATGTATCAAGAAATGATTAAATATGCTGCAAAAATGGGTATTGCAGATAAATTTCATTTTACAGATTTTTTGAAAGGAGATGAGGTTATTAAAATGTTCTCAATTAGCGATGTATATGTTATGCCATCTGTTTCTGAACCCTTTGGAATTTCTCCATTGGAAGCAATGAGATCAAATGTTCCTGTTATAATTTCTAAGCAATCAGGAGTAGCAGAAGTAATTCAAAATGCAATAAAGATTGATTATTGGGATGATGAGGCTTTGGCAGATTCAATATACGGGCTTATAAAATACAACGGATTATCTAAAATGTTCATCAAACAATCAAAAGAAGAAGTTGAAGCTATGAAATGGGATAAGCCTGCAAAAGAAGTAAAAGAAATTTATGATTCATTAGTTTAAAAAAAACAACATTATGCAACACATCTGTTTATATTTTCAAGTACATCAACCGTATAGGTTAAAAAGATATAGGTTTTTTAATATTGGTGAAGATAGCAAATATTTTGACGATTTTGAAAACAGAATGCACATGCAAAGAATTGCAAACGACAGCTATCTATACACCAACAAAATTCTTTTAGATTTAATAAAAAAACATAAAAAAAAGTTTAAAGTTAGTTTCTCCATTTCGGGTATGGCTTTGGAGCAGTTTAACGAATATGCACCCGAAGTTCTAGAAAGTTTTAAAGAACTTGCAAAAACAGGAAGTGTTGAGTTTTTAGCAGAAACATACTCTCATTCTCTAATCTCAATGTTTGATAAGGATGAGTTTAAATTGCAAGTAAACGAGCATGTAAAGGATATTAAAAAATATTTTGGTCAAACTCCTAAGGTATTCAGAAATACAGAGTTGATATATGATAATTTAATAGGACAAGCAGTTTCGGAAATGGGTTATAAAGCTATGATTACAGAGGGGGCAAAACATATTCTTGGCTGGAAAAGTCCTAATGTTTTATATTATAATGTGCTTAAACCGGAATTGAAACTTATACTTAAAAACTATAAATTAAGTGATGATATTGCATTTAGGTTTTCGGATGAGGCTTGGGATGAATATCCGCTTACAGCAAAAAAATATGCCAGTTGGATTAATGAATTAGATGATAAACAAGAAGTTGTAAACCTTTTTATGGATTATGAAACTTTTGGAGAACATCAAAAGGCACATACTGGAATTTTTGATTTTCTTAAAACATTTCCAGATGAGATTATTAAAAACAAGAAGTTTAAATTTGCAACGCCTTCGGAAATTGCAAAAAAACATGAGCCTGTTGCCTCTATGAATGTACCTTATGCAATTTCTTGGGCAGATGAGGAGCGAGATTTAACAGCTTGGCTCGGAAATGAAATGCAAAAAGAAGCATTTAATAAATTATATGAATTGTTACCGAAAATAAAAATTATAAAAAGACCTGATTTGCAAAAAGCATGGAGATATTTGCAGACTTCGGACCATTTTTATTATATGAGCACAAAAATTTTATCAGACGGAATGGTGCATGATTATTTTAATCCTTTTAATTCTCCATATGATGCTTTCATAAATTATATGAATGTTCTAAGTGATTTTCAATTGAGAGTTAATGAAGCCTATGAACAAAGCATTCCGGAAGAACCAGAAGATATTATGAACAAGATTAAAGATTTTGAAAAGAAAATTTATGATTTATACTTAATACTTAATAAACCTGCAATGATTGAAAGGGTAAAACCAATTTTTGCCGCAATTGAAAAAACAAAAAAAGAATATGTTGCTATTGCAGGGACAAAAAAAACTGTTAAGGCTTTGCCAAAGAAAAAAATAGTTGTTCCAAAATCTAAAAAGAAAACAATAAGAAAAACAAGCATAAAAAAAAGAACTTCAAAAAAGGCTATTATAAAAACAGATGATTTAACTAAAATTGAAGGTATTGGACCAAAAATTTCATCAATACTATTTGATGCAGGAATAAATACCTTTAAGAAATTATCAAAGGCAAAGGGTGAAAAAATTTCTGAGATATTAATAAAATTCGGAGGTAATGCTTATAAACGTTTTAATCCTAGCACGTGGGGAGAACAAGCAAATCTTGCTGATGGCGGGAAATGGGATGCTTTAAAAAAGTTGCAAGATAAATTGGATGGTGGCAGAAAAAAATAAGACTATAATATTATCTATTGGCAATTCTTTTGTTACGCCAAATAAAATACATTAGAACTGAAATTAAAATAAATACAAAATAGTACCAACTTGTTGCAAAAGAATGGGTTATGGTTTTGTGGATTCCTATAATAAGATTCATTAAAGCAATAGCAATCCAAAGAATTTCACGTGCTTTTGATTGTTTATATTCTTGGTTCATTTTATTTGGTTGTTCCTAATGAAAGGGAATTTAATTTTTATATTTTCATGCCTATAAGCAATATGTCATCTACTTGAATATTGTCATTTTTCCATTTTAATAATACTGTTTCCGAAATTTCTTTTTGTTTTTCTAATGGGTATTTTTGTATGTGCATTAATAGTTCTCTAAAACGCCGAAGATTAAACTTTTTGCCAAATTTTCCGCCAAATTGATCTGCATATCCATCAGAAAAAATATAAATTAAATCATCTTTTTTAAGTTTAACATATTTATTTGTAAACTTACTATTATTTAGTTTTTTATTGTATCCAATTGGAATTCTGTCGGCTTCAATTTTGGATAGTTTTTTGTTTCTAATTATATATGCAGGGTTATTCGCTCCGGCAAAGTTCAAAGACATATTTTTCTTGTCAATTATTGCCAAAGCCATGTCCATTCCGTCATGTGTTGTATTTTCATTTTGTTGATGTAGAGTGGATATTACTTGTTTTCTGAGCGAATTTAATATGCTTGCAGCATCAATATCTCCTTCTTTACGAATAAGGCCATTTATTATTTCATTTAAAAAAGATATTCCAAGCATACTTAAAAAACCTCCCGGAACACCATGCCCCGTACAATCAACCGCAGCAACTAAAAGTTTGTTTTTAGCTTCTGCCATCCAGTAAAAATCTCCACTAACAATGTCTCTTGGTTTGTATAGATTAAAAAATCCGGATAAATATTTTTTGTGTAATGAAGTGTCAGGTAAGGCAGCTTTTTGTATTTTTCCTGCATATCTAATACTTCCCTTTATCTCATTATTCTGATAATTTATTTTTTCATATTGTTTATATATTTCATTGTTTTGATTTTTTATAAGTTGGTTTTGTTGTTCAATTTCAGCTGTTCTTTCTTTTACTTTAATTTCTAAAATTTCATTATACTCTTTTATTCGTCTTTGTTTTCTTCTGTAAAATGCTGAAATTAATACTGCTGTTAGTATAAGTAGTGCTAAAAACGAAATTACAATAAGTGTTGTTGATTTCCAAAAAGGAGCTTCTATGCTTAAATTTATTTTAATTAATTCAGATTGCTCATTTAAATCATTTATAGCTGTAAAATAGATTGTATGATTCCCAGCTGGTAATACTGAAATTTTAATTTTTGGGCCGGAAGATTCTATGTAGTTTTCAGTATTTTTACTGTCTATTGTAAAGTAATATTTAACAAAGCCTTTTTTTAGATAATATGGAGAAGTTAATTGAATATTTATAAATTCATAATCACTTTGTAGTTTAATTTCATTAAAGTTTGCGAAAGATTTTCCGTTTTTATCTGTAATATCTGTAATGAATAGTTTAAATTCTCGTTTATTTTTCTTGCTATTTTTAGATATTTTAAAAAGAGAGTTATTTTGACATATTACCCAAAAATTATTTTTATCGTCGCTTAAAATTTTTTCAATATTTTCAAATAACCAAGCATATTTAAGATGATTCAAATTTTCACTTGTGTTAATTTTTGCTTTTATAGAATTGTTTTCTGTTATTATTATACTTGAATCCGATAATGAAAATATTTTTAAGATATTATCAAATTTTGAATATTCTCGTACTGCTAAGGTTTCACTATCGTAATAGTATGCGAAATTTGATGTTATAAAAATAATAGTGTCATTACTTTCAATAATTTTTAAGTTATTACTTTGGTCAATATTTAATTCGAATTTTTGAGAAGATAAAATGTTTGAACCTTTAATGCTAAGTCTAAATAAACTATTTTGAGAGTCGCCCCAAAGCGTAGAGTCGTTAACTTTGAATATTTTTTGGAAACTAGCCTTGTTTATTGTCTCTCCTTTAATTTTAGAAACCAAAAGTTTATTATTTTTTTTTGTAATCTTATATATTCCATCTTCTGTTGCAGAAAATGTAGATTTGTTATCTCCGGATATATCATTTATATATGTGTTAGGAATTAAAGGCAGAGCAACTGTGTCTTTAACATAAAATAGACCTGAATTTGTTGATGCTAATAAATATCCGTTAAACTCTTTAAGATGTTTGCATTTACTGTTAATTCCTCTAATTTTTTTGTAAATATTTCTTACAGATTGTAATTCATATATTTTTTTGTATTCAGTAACTTCTTTATATACAGCCTTGTACCTTGTTTTAGTTTTTACTTTTTTGTTATTGCTTTTAGAACTTTTATTATTTGTTTTATTGTTTCCTTCTTCTTTTTCATCTGTTACTTTTTCTTGTTTCTTTCTTTCCTTTCTTTCTTTCCATCTTTTAAAAAAGCCCTTTTTTTCGGTTTCTTGTTCAATTTCTTCATATGGAATAGAATTAATTGTTTCAGAATATGAATTATTTCTAATGTTTTTGTTTTTTGTCTTTCTAGGAGAAATTCTTTTCCATGTTTTCTTCTTAGTTTTTGTTGCAACTTCTACTTCATTATAATTTTTAAATTCTGATAAAACAAATAGTCCTTCACCAGTTGCAATGTATAATGAACTGTCAATAACTTTTACATAATTTATTTTTCCTTGCAAACCGGGGTAATAGTTGTAAGAAGAAACAGGAACATCAAATGCAATTCTGCTTACTCCATAATCGTGAGAAAGCCATAACTCTCCATTTTTATTTGTTGATGAAGCATATATTTCATCATCGGGAAGTCCTGTTCTGTAATTAATTGTATGAGAAGTTTTTCCGGTTTTTTTATTTATTATAATTGCCCCACCGTTAAGAGTTGTAACAATAAATTCATTTTCATTGTAATCCAATGCTCCTGTAATTATACTTTCTTTTATGTAATTATCTGAGCTTGTTTTAAATGGCTTATAAGTTTTACCGTTAAATGAATATATCTTATTGTTACTCATTCCAATAAGAACTGACTTGCCATTGTTTATGGAAAAAGATATTTCGTAACTTGAAAATATTGAATCAGATAAAAGAGATGATGTTGATTCTTTTTCAATAATATGTAATCCTAAATCTGATAAGGAAGCATATAATTTATTATTAAAATAAAATGCTCCTGTTATTGTTTTATTGTCATCAAAATACTCTAACTCTATTCTTAATGGCTCGTTTTTGTCTGTACAAAATATTTTATGCTTACTTCTAAAAAATACTTTGTTCTCATTTTCAAAAATATTTGAGTATTTTTCATTATTATTAATAGAAGTCTTTTTAAATTCATAATTGCCTGATTTATTTCTCTTTATGACACCAAATCCTTTGCTTGTTGAAACGTAAAAAACATCTCTTTTTTTATCTTTCAATAGTAAATTAGGATTGTTTTTAATTGGGAGTTCTTTTTCTGTAATTCCATCAAAAAATATAATTCCTTTGCTTGTTAAAAAAAGCATAATGCCGGAACTATCTTGGCATATAGATTTTATTTTGGTGTTAAAACTAAAGTTTGTAATAAATTGATGTCCATTTGGAAGAATATTTTTGGAAGAATCAATTTTAGAATTTGTTATTTTAGAGAGTTTTTCATTTGTTTTATTTTGCTTAATATTATTAATTCCGGGCATAAAAAAGGAAGCTGAAATTAGAAGAATTAAGCTAAATGAAAAAAAGTGTTTCATGTGTTTAGAATCGTATAATTAGTTTATATTGAATGAGTTGTTTGTGTTTTTTATGTTTATTAAAATTGTTTTACTTTTTACATAGGGACGCTTACGTTGTTCTGCAATTAATTAGTATCCTTAATTTTAGCCATGCTATTTGGTGCAAAAATATTTGTTATTTGTGTTTCGCATGTTACAATATTGAGAGATGTTTTCTAAAAATTCAGTAAAAGTATTATTTATAATTATGAAAACAAAAAAAAATACATATATGGGCAGACAGGTGTAAACTTATGCTTTCTTAAAAATAATAATTTACTTTAATCGTGGCACATTATAACGTGCCACGATAACACAATAATTTTGGATTTTTAGATTTTTAAGTTTAAGCGTTCTTAAAAGTTGTAATTTTAATTGTTAAATTTTATTAATTGGTATATTTAAAGCATTACATGATTTTATTATATTAAGTTTTAAAACTTAACTTAATTTGAAAAAAAACCACAATATTTAATTTTAGAATAGAAACTTACTTTTTTTATATTAAAAAGCTGAATAAATAATTATTCAGCTTTTAAAATTACATTTAAATAAACAACTATTCTCCGTACATTTCAATAATTTCTTCTTTGCTTTTCCCAAGAATTTTAAATTCTTCACCAATTTTTATAAACGCATTAATAGCCTTATCAAGATGAGCCTTAGTATGTGCAGCAGACAGCTGAATTCTTATTCTTGCTTGTCCTTTTGCAACAACAGGATAATAAAAACCAATAACATAAATTCCTTCGTCTAATAATTTTGATGCGAAATCTTGAGATAACTTTGCGTTAAATAGCATTAAAGCAACAATTGCAGACTCAGAAGGTTTCAATACAAAACCTGCATCAGCCATTTTGTTTCTGAAATAATCAGAATTATTCATTAATTTATCTCTAAGATCTGTTGAAGAACTTAATAAATCAAAAACTTGACTTGCAGCACCCGTAATTACCGGAGCTAATGAATTTGAAAATAAATAAGGTCTTGACCGTTGTCTTAACATTTCAATAATCTCTTTTTTTCCGGTGGTAAAACCTCCCATAGCTCCTCCCAATGCTTTGCCTAAAGTACTTGTTATTATGTCAACTCTGTCTATTACATTGTGGTATTCGTGTGTTCCTCTGCCGGTTTTTCCAATAAATCCCGAAGAGTGGCTGTCATCAACCATAACAAGAGCATCATATTTATCTGCTAAATCACATATTTTATTTAATTTTGCAATATCTCCATCCATTGAAAAAACTCCATCTGTTACAATAATTCTATAACGTTGGGCTTGCGAAACTTTTAATTGTTCCTCCAAGTCTTCCATATTGCTGTGCTTATATCTGTATCTTGCAGCTTTGCAAAGTCTCACTCCATCAATTATTGATGCGTGGTTCAGTTCGTCTGAAATTATGGCATCTTCTTTGCTGAAAAGAGGCTCAAAAACACCACCATTTGCATCAAATGCAGCAGCATATAAAATTGTGTCTTCTGTCCCAAAGAATTTAGCAATTTTTTCTTCCAAATTTTTGTGAATATCTTGTGTTCCACATATAAATCTTACAGAAGACATTCCATATCCATGAGTATCCAAAGTTTTTTTTGCAGCTTCAATAACTTTTGGATGAGATGATAAACCCAAATAGTTATTAGCACAAAAATTAATAACAGTTTTTCCCGTATTTAGTGAAATCTCTGCATCTTGCGGTGTTGTAATAACCCTTTCGTTTTTATACAATCCTGCATCATTAATAGCTTTTAACTCATTTGCCAGATAATCTTTAATTTTTCCGTACATATTGTTTTTATGAAATTAATTTGAATATAAATTTAAAACATCAAAAGTATTAAAATATGATTAAATTTTTATTATAAGGGAATGTTTTTTTAGCAAATATAAACCTTGTTGAATATCAATGTTATTAAACACATAAAATAAGTAAAACATTGTGAAACTTTCTATAAATAAATTAACTTCGCAATATAAATGTTAAAAGAACCTAATAATAGCATGTCAATAGAAAAAAAAACTAAAAATATTTTTATTGCAGATGATCATAAAATTTTTGTAAACGGATTAAAATCTATGATATCTGAATTTGGAGGATATAATGTTGTAGGCTGTGAATCCAATAGTATGTATATTATGAGAAGACTCAAAGAAAAAAAAACAGATATTCTCTTGCTCGATTTGAATATGCCGGAAAAAGATGGACTAGAAATTTTAAATGAAATTAGAATATCAGATAAAGAAACAAAAGTGATTATCTTAACAATGTATAACGATGATATTTTAGCACAAAAAATTAAAAAGAGTGGAGGGAATGCTTATTTATTGAAATCTCTTGATAGATATGAATTGTTTGATTGTATGGAAAATATATATACAAAAGATTTTGTTATTGGAAAGTCTGTAACGGAATCTAAAAAAATGAATCCTATTTTTAGTGATAATTTTTTTGATAAGTATAAACTAACAAAACGTGAAACAGAAATTGTTAAACTAATAGTTGAAGGACAAACAAGTATGGAAATATGTAATAATTTGTTTATTAGTTTAAATACCGTAGAAACGCACAGAAAAAATATTTTTAAAAAACTTAAAATAAAAAGTTTATCTGAACTCATTCACTTTGCCTATGAACACCAAATTATTTAAAACTACGGTTTTTATTTTATTGTTTTTTAATGTGTCAATAATATTGCTTGGGCCAAAAAATGATACAATTCTTTTAAATCTTTTGAATTTACCGAATCAAGATATCTTGTTGAAAAAACAGATGGAACTTATATGTATGGAAGTCTTTCTGCAAATTCTGATAATAGTGAATTAACACTAAAGAATTTTGGTAAAATTGAAATAACTTATGTTAATGTAAATAATATTTCAATTAAAACTTTGGAAGAGGTTTTGGAATGTGCTAAATCTGACGATGAAATTCCAACTAATGAAGTTGTTAAAATGTTTACATACGATGTTTGGATTGTTAAAGAAGCTGATAATGCAGAAATAGGCTCAGAGTTTCTAATGACAAAGAATGGTACTTATGTTTATACTTTCAATGGTAATGTTTATGTTAAATATTGGAGATATATTGACGAAACAACATGGGGATATGGATGGAATCCGGCAGCAAACCAAGGAGAAGCAACAAACGTAAAACTAACATACACAGAATGGCGATTGGAAGATACCGCAGGTTATAATTATTACATGACTCGATAGTTTTTAAACAAAAATATATTTAATCAAATACTTAAAATAAAAACTAATGAAAAAAATAAAGATATCAATTATTGTATCAATACTTATAATAATAAATGTGGTTTTGCTAAAAGCTCAATCAACAAGTACATTTACTGACACTCGCGATGGCAAAACATATAAAATTGTAAAAATAGGAAATCAAACATGGATGGCTGAAAGCCTTGCTTATGATGAGGGAAGCGGTACTTGGGCATATAATAGTAATCCAAGCAATATTGAAAAATTATACTCCTAACAAGGAAATAATGACAGCCCTAGTTCTAGGAGGTAAAAGCGGATTTAATATAATTTTTGGAGGATTTAAAGATAAATACTCAACATATAGCTACAAAGATGCAATCGGACAATATTGGACTTCAGATAATGAAAACTATGATTCTTGGGCAATAGAATTTGCAAATAATCCACATTTTATGTGGAGGCATATTAAATATGCAATTTCAGTAAGATGTTTGAAGGAATAAAACTTAAAAACAATTGTTCCGTTTAATATATTAGAAGACCCAAAAACAAGGGATTTAATATTTTTAGTATCAAAAAACAACAAAGCAGATTACAAAATAAGCAGAATTAATTAATTAACAAAAGACAAAATAACAAAAGTTATTTACTCTATATAGTGAGTTTTTGAAACCACTTTTAAAAAATAATTTTGCCTAACTATTGAATAAAGACAGAAACATTTTTTAAAACCCCATTGCTTTAAAATGAATAAAAGAGATTTTAATTATTTAAATAAGATAAAGACATCTTTATATCTTTAATAATCGTATCTTTGTTCTTATACTAATATATTTATAAAATTAAACAAGATGGAATTTATTTGGAAAAAAGAATACGAAACCGGGATTGATAAGATTGACGGTCAGCATATTAAAATAGTTAACTTAATAAACAAACTAAATGATGCAATTAGAGATAGATCTGAGGATACCATTATTTCAGGAATAATACTAGATTTGAAAATTTATGCAATAAGTCATTTAGTTTATGAAGAAAAATTATTCAAGAAATACAATTATAGTGGAGAAGATTTTGAAAAACACAAAAGGACTCATGATAATTTTAGAAACCAAATTTCAGATTTCATTGGAAATCCTAATTACCTTCCAAAAGAATTAGCCTATAAGATTTCTTTATTTCTTATAGACTGGCTAAAAACCCATATCAATGAAACAGATATGAAATTTGCAAAATTTTTAAAAAGTACAGCAACTTATGAACAGTAATTATTTTTTTATAATTAAATTTTCATAATAAAACTCAGTTTTTGTGTTAATTTTTACTAAATATATTCCATCTTTAAGTCTGGAAACATCAATAATCTTATTATTATTTGAAATATTGCATAAAAAAATCTCTTGTCCGTTAATATTATATATATGTAATATTCCTGAATTAAAAGATGTTTCCAATGTAAATGCCCCACTATTTGGATTGGGAAAAATGCAAACTTCTTCATTTTTTGTTGCAGTATTTATAAATGTACTTTCGGAATATGAAAACTTGTGAGGATCAGACGAACCTATTCTAGGATGAGATTCTGACTTACCATTTTCATTCATTGCAAATATGTAATATTCCACTAAATTATCTCCAATTAATCCGGGTATTATTCCTAAATATGTATTGCCGGTAGTGTTATTCATAATAACTTCATTCCAATTGCCTCCATTTTGCTTGTAAAATAACTTCGGAAAACCTGTTGAAATAGAACTTCCTCCATAAGAAACAATATCTGCCTCAATTACAAACTCCTCCTGAAAAGATAAGGTTCCATGAACAGGGAAATGCTTAATGTAAAGCATTTCTCTATCTGCAATTCCATGCGTTCTGCAATGCAAAGCATCAGAATTTATCCAACTATCAGAATAGACGCCAATGATTTCATATCCTGGCATAGCATTTTCATATACTGTAATTGCCTCACCATCAAGTGCAGAACCCGTTTGAGGAACAAAAACTTTATCGTTCAATATCAGCGAGTTTGTGTACGGATTAATATCATAATCATAATATGTTGCAGCCTGAACTCTAATAACTTCATATGGATAACCCCAAGAACAGTTTTGATCCGAAAAATATGTCGCAACAGCTTCATAATCATTATATCTGTAATCCGAAGTAGGAACTTCTGTTATCAGTATCTTATCAACATCAAGAAACTTACCCCAACAATCAATGTGTTTTATATAATCATCCAAAGGGTCTTCTGTAACATAATATGTTTCAATTCCCAAATAATTTAACATTTTTGTATTAATTTGTTCAGATGTTTGAGTTTCCTCGTCCCAAACTAAATTTGTTGCAGCTGCAATTCCGTATCCATCGCACATATAATTACCACCTGTTTGGATTACATTCATTCCATAAAGGTCAATACCTAGTGAATCTGCCATCAAAATAGGAACATCATTGTCATTTGGTCTTGGTCTGTTATAAGGAAAATTGATAATTGCAAGCTCGCTATCATCAATTGCAATATACCAAGGACTATAATCTCGTGTCCAGTAAGAATTTGGATCTTGGTAAACAAAATTACAATTACTCAAATTCACACTATTTGAAGAAAAAGTACTTCTTACAGTAATCTCTTCTGAAAGATTAGAAACAATAGTAGTTACATCACAATTTTCCGACATTTCGGCTATAAGACTTAGAGGGATTCCAAAGCCCCCATCATAAGCAATAAGAACACTTTCCATTGATTCCCATTCAGCTATATTTCTGACAATACCTGTTGGAGGATCTGTTTCAAAGAAACTTCTTTGGTAGCTTTTCATTAATTCCTTTTCATTAGCATTCATACTATGAGAAAGATGATACTTTTTTGTTTCCACTTGCGAAAATGAAGAATAACACTGAGAAACCATTAAAAATAAAACTATGAGAACTTGTCTTTTATACATAAAAAATATTTTGTTATAACAATAGAGATGATTTTAAAATAAAAAGTTGCACCCAAATTTCAAAGATTTATATTTCTCAATCATTGTACTCCCAATTTATTAATACCCTTTTTAAGTCGAGGGATATAATAAATATCTCAGTTATACAGGCTCTGAACAGCTTTTTATATCTTTTTCAGACAACAATGCTTATCAATGAAGTAATAATCACCATTCACTAAGAGAACATTAAGATTATTAATATCTAATAATAATTAAATTTATTTGTATTTTTATATATGATTATTAATCAGTATTTTCAATGTGTATTTATAGAATTTCATGAACCTTTATTATATTTAGCATAATAATTTGGGTAAAAAAGAAATGTTTAATGTATAAAGTGCGTTAAATACATTATATAAGGTGTTCCTAAAAAAATAAAATACCTTTTAATAATAAATTAAGATGAATAATTGTCAAATCGTAAGAAGTAATTTTTTGTAATGTGTTGATAAAAAGGTAATTGCTGTATTAGACAAATAATAATAAAAAAAAATTACAAAATATTTGGTATATTTAAAAAACATCACTTCATTTGCATCCGCTTTTGAAAAGAGGCATAGAAAAAAGTTTTAAAAAAGTTGAAAAAAGTTTTGCAGATTAGAATTTAATTATTTCCTTTGCATCCGCTTTTGAAACGAGCAAAAAAAGAAACGAGAAGAAAGAAAAAAAGTTTTAAAAAAGTTGAAAAAAGTTTTGCAGATTAAGACATAACATTTAACTTTGCAGTCCTTTTTAAAATATAACAAATAAAGTTCTTTGAAAATAATGAAAGGTTAAGGTAAAAACAAGAAACTTGTCAATTAACTTAACAGAATAAATCTTGAGCTAACAATAATTAAAATTTTTTACAACGAAGAGTTTGATCCTGGCTCAGGATGAACGCTAGCGGCAGGCTTAACACATGCAAGTCGAGGGGTAACGATGGTGCTTGCACCAGGCGACGACCGGCGCACGGGTGAGTAACGCGTATGCAACCTACCCATAACTTGGGGATAGCCCGGAGAAATTCGGATTAATACCCAATAATATTTACCTAAGGCATCTTAGGAATCTTAAAATTCAAGTGGTTATGGATGGGCATGCGTAGCATTAGATTGTTGGTGAGGTAACGGCTCACCAAGTTGTCAATGATGCTTAGGGGGTCTTAAAGGATGGTCCCCCACACTGGTACTGAGACACGGACCAGACTCCTACGGGAGGCAGCAGTGAGGAATATTGGTCAATGGAGGAAACTCTGAACCAGCCATGCCGCGTGCAGGATGACAGCCCTATGGGTTGTAAACTGCTTTTATACAGGAAGAAACCTGATTACGTGTAATCAGCTGACGGTACTGTAAGAATAAGGATCGGCTAACTCCGTGCCAGCAGCCGCGGTAATACGGAGGATCCAAGCGTTATCCGGATTTATTAGGTTTAAAGGGTGCGCAGGCGGAAGAATTAGTCAGTGGTGAAATCCTACAGCTTAACTGTAGAACTGCCATTGATACTGTTTTTCTTGAGTATAGTTGAAGTAGGCGGAATGTGTAGTGTAGCGGTGAAATGCATAGATATTACACAGAACACCAATTGCGAAGGCAGCTTACTAAACTATTACTGACGCTCATGCACGAAAGCGTGGGGAGCGAACAGGATTAGATACCCTGGTAGTCCACGCCGTAAACGATGAACACTCGTTGTCTGCGATACAATGTAGGCGACTGAGCGAAAGCATTAAGTGTTCCACCTGGGGAGTACGTTCGCAAGAATGAAACTCAAAGGAATTGACGGGGGCCCGCACAAGCGGAGGAACATGTGGTTTAATTCGATGATACGTGAGGAACCTTACCTGGGTTTAAATGCAGGACGAAACTCTGAGAGATCAGAGCCTCTTCGGACGGACTGCAAGGTGCTGCATGGCTGTCGTCAGCTCGTGCCGTGAGGTGTCGGGTTAAGTCCCATAACGAGCGCAACCCCTATCGTTAGTTGCTAACAGGTTAAGCTGAGGACTCTAGCGAGACTGCCACCGTAAGGTGTGAGGAAGGTGGGGATGACGTCAAGTCAGCACGGCCCTTATATCCGGGGCTACACACGTGTTACAATGGTCGATACAAAGGGCAGCTACACAGCGATGTGATGCAAATCTCAAAAATCGATCTCAGTTCGGATTGGAGTCTGCAACTCGACTCCATGAAGGTGGATTCGCTAGTAATCGTGCATCAGCAACGGCACGGTGAATACGTTCCCGGGCCTTGTACACACCGCCCGTCAAGCCATGGAAGCTGAGGGTACCTGAAGTCTGTAACCGAAAGGAGCGGCCTAAGGTAAAATTAGTAACTAGGGCTAAGTCGTAACAAGGTAGCCGTACCGGAAGGTGTGGCTGGAACACCTCCTTTTTAGAGACAAGATTTATAACTGAATTTTCAAGTTTCTTAACCTAACCTTTTCATTATTTATATTATTACCCGGATAAGCGGACTGTTCCGTATTCTACACATTATAAAGTCCCGTAGCTCAGTTGGTTAGAGCACTACACTGATAATGTAGGGGTCCGCAGTTCAAGTCTGCGCGGGACTACTTTTTATAAAGAAAATTCTAGAAGATGAGAATTCATCATTTAAAATTTAAAAATCAACATTCAATATTTGATATTTGGATTTTGAATTTTAGAATAAAATAAATGGGGGGATTAGCTCAGCTGGCTAGAGCGCCTGCCTTGCACGCAGGAGGTCATCGGTTCGACTCCGATATTCTCCACAATATTTTCAAAAACATTGGTTATAAGCCAAAACAAACGTTCTGACACATAGGAAATTAGGTATAGTTTTAAACTAGTACCTTATAATTATAGCAATTATAATCAAGTCACATTGATATTATCCACCATTAATTAAGTAGTTAAATATTTACTAGAATATCATCAAATATTTAGCCGTTTAGATCATACTTAATTAAAAAGTTCTTTGACATACTGAAAGAAAACTCAAATTTTTAAATTAATTTTAAGAAACAATAATATCCTCATTATTTAATACTCCAAAT
Organism: uncultured Chlorobiota bacterium; assembly: GCA_947311445.1. Classification (GTDB taxonomy): domain Bacteria; phylum Bacteroidota; class Bacteroidia; order Bacteroidales; family JAADGE01; genus JAADGE01. The sequence continues at coordinate 66,164 of CAMZKV010000018.1, forward strand.
CGAAAGATTTGGTGCAAGATGTTAATAGATTTATCTATTAATGTCGAGGTGAAAGAAAAGTTACTAAGAGCGTATGGCGGATGCCTTGGCTCTCAGAGGCGATGAAGGACGTGACTAGCTGCGATAAGCTTCGGGGAAGTGCTAAATAACTATTATATCCGAAGATTTCCGAATGGGATAACCCAATACTGTGATGCAGTATTATCTTGATTTATCAAGAAGCTAACTCGGTGAACTGAAACATCTAAGTAACCGAAGGAAAAGAAAACAATAGTGATTCCCCTAGTAGAGGCGATCGAAAAGGGAGAAGCCCAAACCGTTTTTGTTTAGGCAAAAACGGGGTTGTAGGACCTAGTTGTGGAGAACATATTTGAAGTGGAACATTTTTGGAAAGTTAGACCAAAGAGGGTGACAGTCCCGTACACGTAAAAATATTACTCCTATAGGTATCCTGAGTAGCACGGAACTCGAGAAATTCTGTGTGAATCTGCCGGGACCATCCGGTAAGGCTAAATACTACTGAGAGACCGATAGTGAACCAGTACCGTGAGGGAAAGGTGAAAAGAACTTCTGA
>CAMZKV010000019.1 GCA_947311445.1 uncultured Chlorobiota bacterium
AATGTAAAAAAATGGAAATTTGAACTAAATAAATCAGTTTTCAACTGTAATACAGAATTATATAAAAAAATTACAAATAAGCTAAATAATTAAACTCTACATCTAAAAACAAAGCTATGGTAAAGCAACATAATAAGTTATTAATAGTTGATGACAACCCATATGTTATTAATAAAATTATTGATATGCTTAGTAAAAGGAATCAGGATTTTGAATTTTTTCAAGCAAACAATGGAGAATTTGCTTTAAAAATTGCAGAAGCTGAATTACCGGACTTAATAATAACAGATTGGGATATGCCTATTCTTAATGGGATTCAGCTTATTAAGAACTTAAAGAGTATTGAAAAAACTAAAAATATTCCAATTATTATGGCAACTGCTGTAATGAAATCTTCAGAAGATTTAAAAACAGCATTAGATGCAGGTGCGGTTGATTACATAAGAAAACCAATTGAACAGATTGAGCTATTTGCAAGAGTAACATCAGTTCTTAGAATTGCAAGTTATAATAAAATGATTATTGAAAACAAAAATAATGAGATTGCAGAAAATACCTTAATGCTTTATAGAAATAATAAATTCAATACACATCTTATAAAAAAACTAACTGAGTTGAAAGATGCAAATTCGTGCAAAGACAAAAACATTGACAATATACTTGAATATATCATAAATAACATTACAGAAAAAGTTAAACAAGATTCTTGGCAAAAATTTGAATTAACTTTTAGTTCTGTACATATTAATTTTAAGAAAAAACTTTTATCTACATTTCCTGAGCTTACAAATACAGAGCTTAGATTAGCTACACTCCTTAGGTCGGATATGAAAACAAAGGAAATAGCCTCAATTTTATTTCAAAACCCAGAAAGTATAAAGGTTGCCCGGTCTAGATTAAGAAAAAAACTAAACCTTAACTCTGACCAAAATTTAACAACTTTTTTATCTTCATTTTAATGCCCACAGTGCCGTTAAGATACTAATAATTAATAATATACATCTTTTAAAGAACTAAATATTTATATTATTAAATATAAGAACTAAATATGTTTACCTTTTGCTTACTTGTTTTGCTTTAAGAATTTTACCACATTTCGTACTTTTGTGAAAATAAAAGATTATTAAACACCATTTTACAAATTTTTAAATTCATCAAAATGACAAAAGCAGACTTAGTAAATCTAATTTCCACACAAACAGGAACCGAAAAAATTATTGTAAAAACCATTATAGAATCTTTTACAGAAAATGTGAAAGAAGCTATGGCAAATAACAAAAATGTTTACTTAAGAGGATTTGGAAGTTTTTTAGTAGTTAAAAAAGCAAAAAAAACAGCAAGAAATATTCGTAAAAACACTTCTGTTGTTATTCCTGCACATTATGCTCCTAAATTTAAACCCGTAAAATCTTTTATTGAAGAAATAAAAGATAATGTAAAAGTTAAATAGAGTTTTTTAACTTTATGAAACTATTATTAAGTTTTTATAAATCCTTTCTAAATAGGTCTTATATTGGTCGTTTACAAAATAAAAAAATCAGTCATTATAATTAATGGCTGATTTTCTATCTATTAAGCTGAGTTTTATATAAGGTTTATTTAACAAAAAAGCATATTAGTCTAATAAACTGTGAACAATAAGTCCACTTCTTAATTTAGGCTCAAACCAAGTTACTTTTGGAGGCATAATGAGGTCATTATCAGCAATATCCATAAGTTGGTTCATAGAAACAGGGAACAAGGCAAATGCAACTTTCATTTCCCCTATATCAACTCTATTTTTCAGTTCGCCTAATCCTCTAATACCTCCAACAAACTCTATCCTGTCAGAACGACGTAAATCTTTTATGTTAAGATGAGGAGAAAGAACTTGGTCAGTTAAAATTGTAACATCTAGAACTCCAACAGGATCGTTTTCTTTGTAAGTTCCTTTTTTTGCTGTCATTTTATACCAATTTCCGCTAATATACATTGAAAACTCATGAAGTTTTGAGGGTTTAAATTCATTTGCTCCTTTATTTTCAATGTAAAAACTTTCTTCTAATTTCTTAATAAAATCATCATCTGAAAGTCCGTTTAGGTCTTTTACAACTCTGTTATAATCAATAATTGTAAGCTGGCTAGCAGGAAAATTTACAGATAAAAAGAAATTATATTCTTCATTTCCTGTATGATTAGGATTTTGTTCTCTTCTTTCTTTTCCTACTAATGATGCAGCTGCCGTTCGGTGATGCCCGTCTGCTACATATATATATTCAACTTCATCGGCAAAAGTTTTTTCAATTTTTTCAACAACAGCCTCATCTTTGACTACCCACATTTGATGCCTTACACCATCATTGCTTGTAAAATCGTATTCTGGTTTATCTTCAGTTTTTTTTGCAACAATTGCATCAATGGTTTCGTTATCTTTATATGCGAAAAAAACGGGACCTGCATTAATATTTGCAGTTCTAACATGATTCATTCTATCCTCTTCTTTGTCTGGGCGAGTTAATTCATGTTTTTTAATTATGTTGTTTTCATAATCAGTAACTGCTGCTCCGGCAACTAAACCATATTGAGTTTTTCCGAACATAGTTTGGGCATAAATATAATATGCAGGTTTATCTTCTTGAATCATAGCATCTTTGAATAATTTTTCAAAATTGCTTTTTGCTTTTTCATAAACTTCCGTAGAATGAATATCTACGTCTTCGGGCAAATCAATTTCGGGTTTTATAACATGATAAAACGAAAAAGGATTTCCTTCGGCTTCTTTTTTAGCTTCCTGAGAATTTAGTACATCATAAGGACGTGAAGCAACTTTTGTAGCCAATTCCGGCTTTGGTCTTATTCCTTTAAAAGGTTTTAATATTGACATATTTAATATATTTTTTTGTTATTTATTAACTTGAAAAGTAGTATCTCCATTTTCAAAAAAGTTAATTATTTGAAATGCTGATGCTGATGCTGCATTTAAATTTGCTTCAACAGTTTGTGCTCCTGATTTTTTGGGAGTAAAGAAAACCTGATTTGGATATTTTTCTTCAAATTCAGCTCTTTTTACGGGTGCAATATCTGAAATATAAATAAAATCATCTCTTTCTTCCATTAATTTTAGCATATCATCTTCATTCACAACTTCTTTTCTTGCGGTATTTACAAGTACAGAATTTTTAGGCATTTTGGAAAGTAACTCATAATCAATAGATTCTTTAGTGTCTTCATTTGCAGGAATATGCAATGAAATATATTGATTGTTTGAATATAATTCATCAGCAGAATTATACGCTTTAATCCCATCCTTTTCAATATCTTCTTTTTTAACAAAGGCGTCAAAAGCTGACACTTTCATTCCAAAACCTGTTGCAATTGTGGCAACTCTTTTACCAACATTTCCATATGCGTGGATCCCAAGCGTTTTTCCTAATAACTCTGTTCCGGATTTTCCGTTGTATCTTCCTCTTGCCATATATATCATCATTCCGGCAGCAAGTTCTGCTACTGCATTTGAGTTTTGCCCGGGAGTATTCATAACAACTATTCCATTTTCAGATGCAGCTTCTAAATCTATATTATTGTATCCTGCACCTGCTCTAACAACAACTTTTAATTTGTCAGTTGCTTCAATTACTTCTCTTGTAACTTTATCGCTCCTAATAATTATAGCATCTGAATTTTGGGCAATCTCAATTAAATCACTTTTATTTTCATAATTCTCTAAAAGTCCAAATTCAAATCCTGCATCTTCTACTGCTTCTTTAATAAGTTCTACTGCTTTCGGTGCAAATGGTTTTTCTGTTGCTACTGATATTTTCATCTTTTAATAGTTATTTAGTTAATTCGCATTTTAGGATTTTAGTAAATTAAAAATTTTGGTATGGTAGTATTCCATAGTTTACTAAACAATCACTTTTCTAATTCGCTATATTTTTATATTCATTTTTCTAGTTAATTATTGTGCTTCTTCAAATTCCTTCATCACATCAACCAAAGCATTTACACTTTCAATATTAAGTGCATTATAAACCGATGCCCTGAAACCTCCCACTGAACGGTGTCCTTTTATTCCAATCATTCCTTTTTCTGTTGCAAATTCAAGAAAATCTTTGTCTAAATATTTAAATTCTTCATTCATTACAAAGCAAATATTCATAATTGACCTATCTTCTTTTGCCACTGTTGCTTTAAATAATTTATTTCTTTCAATTTCTGCGTATAATGTTTCTGCTTTTTCTGTGTTTCTTCTATTCATGCCTTCAACTCCACCGTTTTCCTTTATCCATTTTAATGTTTGAAGTGCTGTAAAAACGGGTATTACAGGAGGAGTATTAAACATTGAGTTTTTTGCAATATGTGTTTGATAATTTAACATTGTAGGTATTTGATGGTCAACTTTTCCCAGAACATCGTCTTTCACAATAACAAAAGTAACACCTGATGGTGCTAAGTTTTTTTGAGCTCCGCCATATATAATTGCATATTTTGAAACATCTATTTTTCTACTAAAAATATCTGATGACATATCTGCAACCAAAGGTACTTTTACATCTAAATCTTCAAAATATTCTGTGCCATATATTGTATTGTTTGTGGTAATATGTAGGTAGTCAACATCTTCGGGAATATCATAGCCTTTTGGTATTGAGAAAAAATCATTTCCTTTTATTTCAATAACATCGCCAAACATCTTGGCTTCTTTAATTGCTTTTGTTGACCAAGTTCCGGTATTAATATACATTGCTTTCTTTTTCATTAAGTTAAAAGGTACCATTGCAAACTGCAAACTTGCTCCTCCTCCAAGAAAAAGGACTGAGTAGCCTTTTGGTATTTCTAGTAATTCTTTGAACAAAGCAACAGCATCGTTCATAACAGCATCAAATTCATTAGACCTATGAGAAACCGAGGCTAGGCTTAAGCCTGTTCTTTCAAAATCTTGCAATGCTTTTATTGTTTCATCAATTGCTTTTTGCGGTAAAATAGAGGGACCTGCGTAAAAATTATGTTTTTTCATCTTAATATTTGATTTAATTTATTTTATTAGAAACATTTTTTGCAAATTTGCAATAAATAAATATAATATAAAACTGTTTTTATATGATTTTTAGCAGTTTTTGTAAATAATAATTGTAAAAGTATTTTTAATATGAAAAAACTTATACTAACAACGAGTATTTTCTTAGTATGTACAACGGCACTTTTTTCTCAAAGCCAAGTTATTTTTAATAAAACCAATAGCGAAACATATATTATTAAGTTTGAGAATGGAGGAAATGTAATTAAGAATCAAATTATTACAAAACTTGCTACGGCATATAACAAACCTGTTTCAAGTGTTCAGTTAATTTTTACTTTTGATCAGAAAAGACAAATTTTAAGAAGAAGTAACAGATTAGAGTTTAAAGTAAGCATGAATAATATTACTTTAAATGGAGATAAAATGTACAGAGGGTTTGATGTTGGAAAAACTTTAATTCCAAACAAAATTTCTTTTACCTTGAACTGGTTAAATGGGAATAATCTTATTAATTCTTATACATTTAATGATGTTGCTGTTTCCGGAAATTATGTTCAATTAGTTGACATGACTGCAACAGACAGTTTGCAAGCGGATAATTACAAAATAAAACTTGTTAATAAAATATTTAACTATTCTGTTCAAAATCAGCAAAACTTTAATCGTGAAACTGAACTTATAGACACTTACTATGATGAAAATATAGTTGCTAGAAATAAACTAAGAAAATTAAATAGTTTTAATATTAATGAAAATCATTTAAAAAACTTGGATAATCTTAATGATTTATATTCTTTAAGAGATACTGCAAAATATTTTATAGGGTACACAACAAATGTTAAAAATAAAGTTTTTTATAAAAACTTACCTATAAATACATATGACCCGGGAGGTTTAAAAAACAAATTATCTCAAATTACAAATAAAGCAAACAGGCTTAGAAATATTTGTATTGATATTATTGAAAATTTTGATAGAATTTATTATGAAAGGGGTCTTGAGATGTTGGCTCAACATAAACCTTCTAGAGCAGACTTTTTTTTCAATAAATCCTTAGAAATTAACCCGAATTTTGCCCCTTCTCATTTTCAACTTGCACGTTTATATTATAACAATGGGCATCTTGACAAGGCAGTAAACAAAGTTTTTGAAATAAGAGGAATGAATCCTAATACAGAAACTAAACTTCAAACAGTTGAGCTTGCAAGAGGAATTTATGGAGATTTGATTCTAGATGCTGTTGAATTTAATAACCGAAATAATTTTGATGATGCTTTTGCTGCTCTTACTAGAGCAGCTGAAATATGCGATAGGTTTCCGGAAGTACATTGTAGACAAAGCATGGACATTGAATTTTCGAGAGCAGTAAATGGAAGATATCATCTTATACTCAGAGATATTGACACGCAGTTTAGAAATAATAATTTAAGAGAAGCTGAAAAGATAATTGGTATTGGATTAGAATACGCATATAAAAACAAAACTTTTATTCCTGACAATAAAGAAGTTGCAGATAGAATTTCTTATTTATATAATAGGTATATTGAAAATGGAAATAAATTAAATTATCAATCTCAATTTACGGCTGCTATTAATGAATTTGATAATGCTGCACGTGTTTGCAATGGTTATAAAGAAATAAAATGTACAAATTTATTGAATAAAGGTTATGCCGATGCCAGAAATGGGACTTATAATTCTTATATAAATCAAGCGGAAACTAATTTTAGAAACGGGAATGATGCAAATGCAGATAATTATATAAAAAAAGCTATTTCCTACAGAGAAAAATATGAATTAAAGCAAAATGCAAAAGAGGACAGATTATTTTTAGATATTAAGCAATCAATTTATGCAAGTTTAATTGACACAGGAAAACAATTCTCAGATGCAGGAAATTATAAAAAAGCATTAAGCAAATTTGATGCTGCTTTTGAACTTGAAAAGTCGTACGGTCTTCGTTCAAATTCAAATTTAAAAAATTACACAACAAATTCTGCAAAAAAACTAATAAATATTGTTATTTCTGATGGTGAGAAAAAAGTTAAAGTAAATAATCTTTCAAAAGCAAGGGAAATATATAAAGAGGCTAAAAGAATAAGTGCAAAATATAGTTTAGAAAAAGATTATGCAACGGCTGGTAAATTAAAAGGTTTAAAAAGTAAAATTTTTGAACGCGAGTGTATTAATGCCCAAAACACCTATGATAACTATGAAAAAGAGGCTTTAGATTTAATTATTTTAAAAAAATATATTGAGGCAGACAATAAAATAAACAAAGCATTTTCGCATTCAGAATCTTATTCTCAATGTGAGATTGACACAAGAAAGTTGCAAGAAAGAAAAGATTATATTTCTCCTGCTGTTAAATATTTAAAGCAATTAATTTCAATAAATGAGTACATAAAAAGGAATAATTTCAAAACTGCAACTACAGAATATATGTCGGCAGAAGAGTATTATAATGTTCAAAATTTAAAAAATTATGGAATTACTCATATCCAACTTTTTGATTTTATTCAGTCGAGCTATACAGGATATATTATTTATGGTGTAGGTTTCTACAATCATAATAAAGAATTTGAAAAAGCTTTGGATTTATTAAGAGAATTAAGCAGAAGAAAAGCTAAAAAGAAATATACAAAAGAAGCGCAAACTGTTTTGGGAACAGACTTAGCATCAAAGGATTATGAAGAAAGCCCAAATGCAAACTACAAATCTAATATTGCAAAATATATTGGAGGAGATAAGTTTTTGAAATATTTTAAAAAGGCATATAAGAAGCAGTGGAAACGATTGAAAAAGTAAAAAAAAGAGGCTAAAAGCCTCCTTTTTTTATTCTTCTTTCTTCCCGTTTTTCATAAAATCTCTAATCTTTTGTTCAATTTCATCAGCAAGTTCAATATTATCTTCAAATAATTTTTTAACTGCATCTCTTCCTTGCCCAAGTTTGGTTTCTCCGTAGCTGTACCAAGATCCACTTTTATTTATTATTTCATATTCCGCACCTAAATCAACTATTTCTCCTATTTTCGAGATGCCTTTTCCATACATAATATCAAATTCTGCTTTTTTGAATGGTGGAGCAACTTTATTTTTAACAACCTTAACGCGTGTTTTATTTCCTACAACATCAACATCGTTCTTTATTTGACCTATTCGTCTTATGTCAAGCCTTACAGATGCATAAAATTTTAGTGCATTTCCACCAGTTGTGGTTTCGGGGTTTCCAAACATAACACCTATTTTTTCTCTAAGTTGGTTTATAAAAATCACACAAGTTTTTGTTTTACCAATATTTGAGGTTAATTTCCTTAATGCTTGCGACATCAATCTTGCTTGCAAACCCATTCTTGAGTCTCCCATATCTCCTTCTATTTCGGCACGAGGAGTTAGGGCTGCAACAGAGTCAATAACAATTAAATCAACTGCTCCTGACCTTACAAGATGGTCAGTTATTTCAAGTGCTTGTTCTCCATGGTCTGGTTGTGAAACAAGAAGTTCATCAATATTAACACCAAGATTTCTTGCATATGCACTATCAAAAGCATGTTCAGCATCAATAAATGCAGCAATTCCTCCTTGTTTCTGAGACTCTGCAATAACATGGATTGCTAAAGTTGTTTTTCCTGATGATTCCGGCCCGTATATTTCAATAACTCTTCCTTTGGGAATTCCTCCAATTCCCAGGGCATTGTCTAATGCTATTGAGCCAGTAGAAATTGAAGGAACATCGACAACAGCACTTGAATCTAATCTCATTATTGTGCCTTTTCCATATTCTTTATCAATTTTATTTAGTGTTGATTGCAGAGCTTGAAGTTTTGCTGCTTTTGGATCTGTTTCTTTTTTTGCCATTATATTTTTTGTTTTATTCGTTAAGAGCTTTCATAATTTGCTCATAATGTTCTTTTGTTTTTACTTTTTTAAATACTTTTTCAATTTCGCCTTTGTCATTAACAATAAAGGTTGTTCTGAAAACTCCGTCGAAAGTTCTTCCATACATTTTTTTTTCTCCCCACACACCACAAGCATTCATTATTTCTTTTTCGGTGTCTGCAATTAGTTTGAAAGGTAATTCATGTTTTGCAGAAAATTTTTCATGCGATGCCTCAGAGTCCGGGCTTACACCAATTACTTCAAACTTATCATTTTTAAGTTTTTCGTAATTATCTCTTAAGTTTTTTGCTTCATTAGTGCAACCTGGCGTATTGTCTTTGGGGTAAAAAAACAAAACTAATTTTTTACCTTTAATCTTATCTTTTGCAATTATTTTTTCAAAATTTGGAAATTTATCTCCTTCAGTTAAATGTGTCATATTATTTTTTACACAAAAATACCTTAAAAATTTGATTTATAAAATTTAGAAATATAATTTAAACATTAAATTATGTAATGTTCAAAAATTCAGACAGTTATTTAAACATAAACTTTATTATAAATTTTAATAAATTCAAAAATATCATATATTATTTAACTAAAATCTTATTAGCTAAATATTTTTTAAAAAAAAATGAAACCTTTTTAAAAAATATACGTATAATATCTTAACAAACTAAAAACCTACATATTATGAATTGCAATAAAGAAGAAATAGAAATAGAAATAGAAGAATCTGAAACAGAAGAAATCGTAGATAGTTTATTGGAAAAATATATCACTTTAACAATGCCCTCAGAAAAATATGGCAAGTAAGAACATAATCAAATATTAATACTGTTTTTAAAGCATGGTAGTTTTTTACCATGCTTTTTTTTAGCAAATTAAAAATTCAGCAATACATTTATTTGTCTATTTGCAAATAGTTTTCTTATTTTTACCAGCAAATAAACTGACTTAGGTATAATAATGAAAAAAATAATTGCATTTAACGGAAGCCCAAGACCAAAAGGAAATACAACTTATATGTTAAAGCATTTTCTTGATGGTGCAATTTCAAAGCAAGCTAAAATTAACAAAATAAATGCTTATGAAGTTAATGTTAATAGTTGTATGGGTTGTCTAAGGTGCAATCTTATTAAAAAATGTGCAAAAGCAATTGATGACTGGGAAAATATAAGCTCCAAGATTTTAGATTCAGATATTATTGTTTTTTCATCCCCAATTTACTTTCATCATTTAACATCTCCGCTAAAAGCCATTCTTGACAGATTTCGCTCTTTTATGAAAGTACGAATTACAGAAACAGGTTTAAAACATACAGCATGGCAAAAATGGAACAAAGATTTTGTACTTCTTTTGGGAATGGGTTCTTCAAATGATGAAGATGCAAAACCTGTTATTGAACTTTTTGAATACCTTATAAAAATGCTTGGAGAAAACAATAACTTACATATCGTAAAAAGAACAAGACTTGCAGTTTCTAATCAAATAAACATGAATATTGATGACTTAGAAATATTGTATTCAAAACTTGGACTTCCTATAAGGCTTGCAAAAAACGATGCTCTTGAAAATTCAAAATTACTAAAAAATTGTTTTGAGCTTGGAAAGTACTTATCTACTTTTTAATAAGCTGAAAATGTAAGTTTTTTTAAATAGCTGTTTCTTAAAAAAAAAATGATTAGTAAAATATTTTCATTATTAAAATAAATTTGGTTTAAAATATAAACTAGTTTATCTTTGTAGGGAATTAAAAAAAGATTTTGACACCAAAGTGCATGACTTATAACCCAGCATACGGATTACTTGCAGAAAAAACAAGTGTTCCTATGTGCAGAGCAAAATAAATAATATTAACAATAAAAACACAAGCAACTTATTCAATATGAATTAATTAGAAAATTTTAGACACATGAAAAATAAATTTAATCAACAAGACAGTTTTGAAACAATTCAAACAATGATTGACAACGCAAAAATAAAATTTAAAGAAAAAGGAGAGCTTTTTATATTGTGGGGTTGGCATTTCATCTTTTTATTTTTTTACATTAGTTTTGGTTATTTTTGGGCAAATAAACTGGGTTTCTGCAACAGTAATTTTTATTGCAATTTTTGGAATGGGGAGTTTTATAACCGGAGGAATTTTAAAGTTTAAACCTTTAATTTGGGGAGGTATTGTTGCAATTATAATTGCAGTAGGAACATCGTTTACTCCATATTTATATATTTCCTTTGATGGCTGCAAGTATGCTAGCAGGGTATTTAATCCCCGGATATATGCTGAAAAAATCAAATTCTAGAACAATTTCTTAAATAATTAAAATGTTAAAACCATTAAATCCTCTTCTGCACTCGCAATTACGACTCGGAATAATGTCTATTCTAATATCTTTGGATAGTGCTGAATTTAATCATATTTTAAAAGAAACTGCTGCCAGCAAGGGAAATATTAGCACCCAATTAAAAAAGCTACAAGAAGCAAAGTATATTAAAATTAAAAAATCATTTAGAAACAATTATCCGTTAACGACTGTTTCTATAACTAAAATTGGAATTCTTGCATTTGAGAACTATGTTAAAACAATTAAAGAATATTTAGAATAGTGAAATTAATTATATTGCGATATTTTTATTTCAGGTTTAACCTTAGTTTTAAACTCACAACCAGAACATCCTCCGGAGCAAGCATGTCCATTTGCATAATTTTTTTTCGGAATTAAAAAAATAACGAAGTTATAAATTGTGTATGCAAATGCAAATGCTATTATAATATATGTTAATATTTCTTGTATCATACTTTTCATTTTAAAACAAACTGCCTATTTGATAAACTGCAAAAGAAAGTAGCCAAGCTAAACCCGTTGTATAAAACATTAAAAATGTTGCCCACTTCCAACTTCCACTTTCTTTTTTAACAGCGGCGATAACGGCAATGCAAGGAAAATAAATTAAAATAAATATTAAAAAAGAGATTGATACTAAAGGTGTAAATATTTTTTTCCCTTTTTTTTCTCCTGATGAATAAACCTCTTCATTTATTGCTTTTTTAAGGGCATCAGATGCACCATCATCAATAAATTCTGCACCATAGAGAACTCCCATTGTGCTAACTACTATTTCTTTTGCTGCTATTCCGGTTACAATACTAACTCCTATTTTCCAATCAAACCCTAATGGTCTGATAGCTGGTTCAATAAATTTCCCTATTCTCCCTATAAATGAATTTTCTTGATGGATTAAAGACTTTTCAGTTTCAAGTTGTTCAATTTTTTTCAAATAAAAGGAGTTTTTCTTTTCACCAGAATTGTAATTTTCAGTAAAATTTTTAATTTCAACATCAATATTATCAGTAATTTTGTTGTTTAAAGGAAAATACCCCAATGCCCAAATTATAATTGAAGCGATTAGAATTATTCCTCCCATTTTTTTTAAATATTGAGAACCTTTATGCCACATATGTTTTATGGATATTCTTAAAATTGGCTTCCTATATGGTGGAAGTTCCATAACAAAAGGAGCGTCTTTTGATTTAAAAAATATCTTTTTAAAAATTAGTGCTACAATTATTGAAACGAGGATTCCGGTGGCATAAACAAGAAACAAAACTGTTCCTGCATTATTTGGAAAAACTGCTCCAATAATTACTAAATAAATTGGTAATCTTGCACTACATGACATAAACGGATTTATCAACATTGTTAATAATCTGTCGTTTCGGTTTTCTAAAGTTCTTGTTGACATAACTGCCGGCACATTGCATCCAAAGCCCATAACTAATGGGATGAATGATTTTCCGTGCAAACCAATTTTGTGCATCATTTTATCAGTTATAAATGCAGCTCTAGACATATAACCTGTGTCTTCCATTAAGGAAATAATAAAAAATAGAATAAGAATATTAGGTAAAAAAACTATAACTCCCCCTACTCCACCAATTATTCCATCAATAATTAAATCTTTAAGCATTCCTTCGTGCATATAATTATTGATTGTCTTTGCTAAAAAAGATACGCCTAACTCAATCCATTCCATAGGAAAAGAACCCAAAGAAAATGTTGCTTGAAACATAAGCCACATTAAAACCACAAATATTGGTATCCCAAAATACTTATGTGTCAATATTTTGTCAATCTTAAAGGTTCTGTCATCAAGTTCTACTTTTGCTTTTTTATATGTTTCTTTAAGAGCTCCTCTGATAAAACCATAACGGGCATCAGTGATTAATGTTTCTGTTTCTTCTTTAAGATGTGATTTTATTTTATTGCTTAACTTTTTTCCTGTTTCAAGTATTTCATTACTGTTACTAACATTTTTTAATATTTCTTTTGTACGTTTATCATCTTCCAGAAGGCTTAAAGCAAGAAATCTAGGAGCGACTTTTCTCGTAATTTCAATATTATCCTCAGTATAAATTATTTCTTGAAGTTCCCTTATTGCTTTCTCAAAAGCTTTTCCATAATTTATATGAATATGTCTTACAATCGGGTCTTTATCTTCATAAACATCTATTAGTTTATCAAACAGCTCGTTAATTCCTCTCCCATTTGATGCAACCGTTGGAATAATTGGAATACCAATCATTTCAGCCAAAGCTTCATAGTTAAAATTATCTCTGGTTTTTTCTAATTCATCGAACATATTTAGGGCAATAACAACCTTTATGTCCATATCAATAAGGCGAGTAGTGAGATAAAGGTTTCTTTCAATATTTGAAGCATCAACAACATTTACTACAATATCCGGAACTTCATTAAATATATGTTCTCTTACATAAAGTTCTTCCGGAGTATAGGCAGTAATTGAATATGTTCCGGGCAAATCGGTTACATTAAATGTATATTTGTTATGTTTCTTTACGGATTTTTTTGCATCAACAGTAACTCCGCTGTAATTTCCCACATGCTCGGTTGCCCCTGTTGCTTTATTGAAAAGAGTTGTTTTTCCGCAATTTGGATTTCCAACCAAAGCAACATTTATAATCTTTCTTTTTTCTTTTGCAGATTTTTTAAGAATATTATTTCCAACAGTTCCTTTATAAATTTCGGCAAGAATACTTTCTGCCTCCTCTTTATTAACAACTTCAACTAACTCTGCTTCACTCCTTCGTAATGTTACATGATAACCCATAATTTTATACTCTATGGGATCTCTAAGGGGAGCATTTTTAACAACAAAAACTTTTTGTCCTTTCACAAAGCCCATTTCCGTAATTCTCTTACGAAATGCACCTCGCCCTTTAACTTTTACAATTACAGCTTCTTGATTTGTATTTAAGTCTGATAAATTCATAAATCTATTAATGATGCAAAATTATTTAAAAAACACTTCATATTCAATACCTACATATTGGTATTTTAAAGTTTCCTTAAATCTGCAAGTTAAACTATTATTTATTGATAAACAGTTAGATATAGAATTGCAGACTCTTTAAATGAGAGACGGCTAGGCAATACTAAGTCCTTGTTAATAAACATAGCTACACCCCAACTTGCAAATTTCAGTGTTTATAAAAAATATAGATAATTCAACAAAAGTTTAAACAATAAACGAAATAAAGTATTATTTTTGCAAAATATATTTAAACACATGAATCAAAAAGATTTACAAAATATTTTGGAAAGTACTATAAAAAAATCTTTCTCTAATGTTCAAATTTTTGAAGAAGGTATTGATTTGAATACTCAATTAGAATTTGAGAAACTAACCAAAGCTTTTTTAAAAAACAATGCAAAAGACAGAGATATAAAAACTCTTAAAAATGGGCTTTTTAATGCTAAAACAACAGAAGAGGAAAGGAAAAATATTTTAATTGAACTAAGTTTCTCTGATGATGTACAAGCATTTAGGCTTTTAGAAAAATTTAACACTCAATGTGTTGATGATTTTAAGAAATGGGCTACTCTTGCTCTTCAAAAAAGCAGAGCACATATTGAACATTCTCTAAGCAATGAAGATAAGGTATATATTTCATCTGGACTTGGGGGTTCCGGCAATAAATTAAGATTTTTTTTTGTTATGTCTTCAAAAAATGATGCCGAATTTAATAAACTTCAAAAAGAAATATTAAAGAAAGAAATTGAATTTTCTGTTAAAAATAGGGCAGGTACTATAGAAAAAATAATTTTTCAAGGATATTTTGTAACAGTCCTTTGTTTAATTCCTATAACACAAAGCTTAGATAAGATTTTTCTAGACATTTTAAAAGAATGTAATTCCTTAGGAGATTTTCTTTCAGACAGAGTTATTGCAACAAATACTGAAGAATTTGACAACGAAATAATTAAGGGTATTTTAAATGATGACCCTGATGTATTGAAAAATTTCAATCAATTCCCTCAAAGCTCCCTTGATTTTGACGAATTTGATGATGATGATGATGATGATTATTTTGAAGGAAACGATTTTCTAGACGATGATGATTTTGACGAATTCGATGATGATGATTTTGACGAATTTGATGATGATGATTTTTTACCTTTTTAGTTTATAAAAAAACTATATCATTAATTAAAGTTTCCCCTGCTATATTATTCATCCTTTGAATAATGATACTTTTCATCATGGAGAGTTCGTGCTTAACAACAGAGGAAGTTATTTTTACATAAAATACTCCCTTTTTTATAAAAATATATTCTGTTTGTGCTTTTATATTTACACCCATTAAATTTTCCCAATTGTTTTTAAGTTGGATTTCCTTTATTTTCTGCTTTGCTCCTATTGCATGTAAGTACCTTTGAATTACAGCCTTAAGAGGTTCTATATTATTTCTTCGCATTATATAATTGTTACTTCCCTTTCAATCTCAACTCCAAACTTATCAAAAACAGATTTTTGTATTTTCTTTGAGAAATTAAGGATTTCATTTCCATTTGCATTTGCATAATTCACAATAACAAGTGCTTGTTTCTCATGAACTCCTACACCATTTTCTTTTTTGCCTTTCCAATTGCATAAATCTATTAATTGCCCAGCGGCTAATTTTATTTTATTTTCTCCTGCCAAATAAGAAACTAAATTTGGAAACTTAATTTTTAAATCTTCAAAGAAACTCATGGAAACAATGGGATTTTTAAAAAAACTTCCTGCATTTGGAAACTCTTCCGGAGTTGGTAATTTACTTTCTCTTATTTCAATTATTGCATTTCTTATTTCAGAAATTGTAGGAGAGTTCGTTTTTAAAACATTTTTAATTGCACCATAGTCAAGTTTTAATTTATGTAATTTCGATAACTTAAAAGTAACATTCAAAATTATATATTTATCTTTTAGTTCTTTTTTAAAAACACTTTCTCTATATGAAAACTTACAATCTTCGTTCTTAAAAATTTCTTTTTTTAAAGTTTGTCTGTTAAGTGCCTCAAGTTCCCAAAAGACATCTTTAATTTCAACTCCATAAGCTCCAATGTTTTGCACAGGTGCAGCCCCAACAGTTCCTGGAATTAAAGATAAATTCTCCACTCCTCCAAAATCATTATCAGTACAAAATTTTACAAAATCATCCCAATTTTCTCCTGCTGATGCCTTTACAAAAACATCATTTCCTTCTTTCTCAAGAATTTCAATTCCTTTATTTTGCATTAAAATTATTACACCTTCATAATCTTTTGTAAACAAAACATTGCTACCTCCTCCAAGAATATAGTATTGTTTTTTTTTAACTATTGATGATTTCAAAAAATCAATTAGCTCATCTTCTTTATAACAAAAAAAAGAATATAACGATTTAGCATCTACACTAAATGTGTTATATCCTTTTAACGAAAGGAGTTTTTTATAACTCATCATTATTTTTTAACTTTCAAAAGCATTTACTTTAACTTTCAAAACAAAATATTTTTGTTCCTGAGTTGCAGGAAAAAACATATAATCCAAAGGATTTTTAGTTTTTCTTGTTATATCAATTAATCCAAGACCTGCTCCACCTTTTCCGGAGATTCTGCCTTCTCTTAATTGTTTCTTATATAGAGCTTTTAATTCTTCCGGAGTTGCTGCATTCAAATCATCTATAACTTCCTTTAGAGTTTCCTCTTGTTTAGCATCAACCATATTTGCAGTTATAATATGATAAGCATCATTTTTTTTACCTAACATAAACAAGCCTTTTCCCATTTGAATATCTTGAAACATATTCTCAGAATGTTTTGTCATGTTTTGAAGAATCTCAATCATTGAATGATGTAGGGTTCTTTTTACTTTTTTAGACTCTTGTTCTTTATCCGTCTGATCTTCTGTCAAAGCAGTAAAAACTTTAGTAATTGTATGATTAAATTTCCCTACATATACTAAAGAAATACCATGTTCTTCAAAACTATCGTATAGTAAAATTAAGGAACTTAAAAAAGTGGAATCAAAATCTCTCATAATTTTGTTGCTGTTTTTATTAAATATATCCCAAAATTAATAAAATTTCCGGATTTTAAAAGTGTAAATTTATATCTTTGTTCTCAAATATCAAAATTTATACCAATTATGAAACTATTAAAAAGAATATCAATAATTATTTTAAGTGTTATTATCACTGCATCTTCCTACTCTCAAAGTGCAAGTAAATATAAAGAAATAACTGTTGCAGATTTATGGAAAAATTGGACTTTTTGGGCTGGGTCTGTTTATGGAGTTCGCTCAATGAACAATGGCACAAGCTATACAACGCAAAGTAGAAATGGAGATATTTATAAATTTAGTTACGAAACAGGCAAAATAACAGATACAATATTCAAGTCTTCTAAGTTTGAAATTATCCCTACTGAATATGAATTTAATTCTGATGAAACAAAAATTCTTCTTCAAACAAATTATAAAAGAATATACAGACGTTCTTTCACTGCAAATTATTATGTTTATGACATCAAAAATAAAACTATAAAAGAAGTTTCTGAAAATGGGAAGCAACAAATTGCAAGTTTTTCTCCTTCCTCTGATAAAATTGCTTTCATTAGAGATAATAATATGTTTATAAAGAATTTAATTTCAGGGGAAGAAAAACAAATAACTTTTGACGGCAAACATAATGAAATTATTAACGGAATTCCAGACTGGGTATATGAAGAAGAATTTGAATTTAACAAAGCGTATGAGTGGTCTCCCGACGGAAAAAAAATTGCATATATAAAATTTAATGAATCAAATGTTAAAATGTTTGACATGACAGTTTATGCCGGACAAAAGCCTAAAATTGAAAAGAATATTTTATATCCTGAAAACAGAACATTTAAATATCCGAAAGCAGGAGAAGACAATTCTGTTGTTAGTGTTAATATTTTTGATATTCAAACAGGAAAAACAATTTCAGCAGATATCGGTTCTGAAAAAGATATTTATATTCCTAGACTTAGATGGACAAAAGACCTTAATAAATTAGCAATATTCAGACTTAACAGATTACAAAATAAATTTGAATTATTATATGCAGACCCTAACACCGGAAATACAGAAGTAATTTATACCGAAACAAATAAATATTATTTTGACGAAAGTGATTTTGATAATTTGGAATTTACCGACGATGGAAAGTATTTTGTAATGTCAAGTGAAAGAGATGGATACAGGCACTTATATTTACATGATATTTCAGGCAAAGAAATAAGACAATTAACTTCCGGCAAATGGGATGTTACAGAATATCTTGGTTTCGATTCTAAAAATAAAGTCTTTTATTATCAATCTGCGGAAGAATCGCCTATGGATAGAGCTGTTTATAAAATTGATTTCAAAGGCAAGAAGAAAGTAAAACTTTCAGAAAAAAAAGGGACTAACATTGCTGAGTTCAGCAATAATTTCAAATATTATATCAATTATTTTTCAAATACTCAAACACCAAATTATGTTACACTTCATAACTCAAAAGGAAATTTAATACGAGTACTAAAAGATAATAATAAATTAAAAACTAAATGCCAAGAATATGGAGGAGTAAATAAAGAATTTATAAGATTCAAAACTTCCGAAGGCATAAGTCTTAACGCATATATGGTAAAACCTCCAAATTTTACAGAAACAAAAAAATATCCTGTTATAATATACCAATATAGCGGACCCGGTTCTCAACAAGTTTTAAATTCTTGGAAATTTGATTGGCAAAATTTACTTGCACAAAAAGGAGCAATCGTTTTTGTGGTTGATCCAAGAGGAACAGGTGGTAGAGGAGAAAAATTTAGGAAACAAACATATCTTCAGCTCGGGGAATATGAAACTAAAGATTTAATTGAAACAGCAAAACACCTAAAAACTCTTCCATATGTTAAGCCTGATAAAATTGGAATTTGGGGATGGAGTTATGGGGGATTTATGACTTCTTTGTGTATGACAAAAGGTGCAGATTATTTTTCTACAGGAATTGCAGTTGCTCCTGTTACAAATTGGCGATATTATGATAATATTTATACTGAACGTTTTATGAGAACTCCACAAGAAAACCCGAATGGGTACGATGACAATTCTCCAATAAATTTTGCAGATAAATTAAAAGGTAATTTTTTAATTGTACATGGTTCGGCTGATGACAATGTTCATTTACAAAATACTGTTGAATTTTCTGAAGCATTAGTACAAGCAGGAAAACAATTTAACCAATTTATTTACACAAACAGAAACCACAGCATTTTTGGTGGAAATACACGCTTTCATCTTTATACTATGATGTTAGATTTTTGGAAGGAGCATTTATTAAATTAATTTTAATAGAATAATAAAACTGAGAATAAAAGTAAATATGAGGACTTCTAATAATTAATTTGTGTCTAAATTTTTAAAAATCCTCATATTATTCTTTTTTTTTGTACTAAAAATAACAAATATCCCTTTTGTTTTCAAAAAGAAATTAAAAAAACTTCAATATACTAGGCCATAAGATTTTACTTTAATAAAAACATTTCAGCTATCTTCATATCTTCCGGACATGTTATTTTAATATTTTCTCTATTACCTTTAGTTAAATATATCTTTTCTCCTAATTTTTCAACAACAGATGCATCATCTGTAAAAGCATCATCATACTCCTGAAGATACGCCTTTTTTATAATTGAAATATTAAAAGTTTGAGGTGTCTGAATTTCTTTAAAAAACTCTCTATTAACAGCAACACTACCATTTTTACTTACTTTTCTCAACGAAAAGAATATATCATTAGATGCAATGCCATTACCGGACTTTTCGGCTTTATCAAAAGTTCTTTGAATAGTTTTTATACTAACTAAAGGACGAACTCCATCATGAATAGCAACTATTCCATTCCCAAAAACTTCTTTCAAGGCATTTTGAATAGAATGAAAACGAGTTTTTCCTCCTTCTACAATCATATAGTTAAGTGTAAAATTATGCTCTTTACATAGCACTTCCCACAAACCAGCATAATTCTTAGGCAAACTAAGTATAATTTTTATGTCTTTATTAAAAGTATAAAACTTTTCAATAGAGTACATTAATATCGGCTTTCCTTTCAACGTTAAAAACTGCTTTGGAATTTTAGAACCCATTCTCCTGCCTATACCTCCTGCTGTTATTATAACAAAATTCATTTTTTTGATATTTGAAACAAATATAATCTAATTATTTTTTAATTTAAAAATACAGCTTATTTAAAATAATTCTAAATAAGTTTGTTTTTCAAGAAAAAAATTCTAATTTTGTGTTATTAAACATTAAAATTACAATTATGGCAATTAAAAAAGTATGGGTGGACGAAGGTTGTATTTCTTGCGGATTATGCGAAGAAGTAGCCGAAGACATCTTTGAAGTTGAAGACGTTTCAGAAGTAAAAGAAGGTGCAGATTTTTCTGCAAATGAAGACGAAATAAAAGAAGCAGCAGAAGGCTGTCCGGTAGAAGTTATTAAATATGAAGAAGAATAAATAATAATATTTCTATAAAATATTTTTAAAGACGATACAAAATTGTATCGTCTTTTTTTTATCTTGCACTTTTATTTTTTAAATTCTTTTTTATGAGCTCCTTAATAAATAAAAACTACAAAAACACAATACATAAGATTGAAACTATTCTAAAAGAACTATCTAATGTAGTTAGAAACACAGGAAATAAAGAATTATTAGAAACAACTGACGATTTAATTTCAAGAATACACGACCCGTTCATGTTCGTTGTAGTTGGAGAAGTTAAGGCAGGAAAAAGTAGTTTTATAAATGCACTTCTAGATACAGGTACAGAAATTTGTAAAGCAGCACCCTCACCTATTACAGACGTTATTCAACAAATTATTTACGGAGAAAAATCCCAAGAAATTACAGTAAATGAATTTTTAAAAAAAAGATACGAACCTGTTGAAATTCTAAAAGATGTTGCAATTGTTGATACTCCTGGAACAAATACTATTGTTAAAAACCATCAAGAAATTACAGAACGTTTCATTCCTATTTCAGACTTAGTTGTTTTTGTATTTGAAGCAAAAAACCCTTACAGACAATCTGCTTGGGATTTCTTTGAGTTTATACATAAAGAGTGGAGAAAAAAAATAGTATTTATTCTTCAACAAAAAGATTTACTTTCTGAAAAAGACCTAAAAATAAACACCGAAGGCCTAGAAAAATTTGCAATTGAAAAAGGAATTAAAAAACCAATCATCTTTTCTGTTTCTGCAAAAGCTGAAATTGAAGGCAACTATGAAAACAGCAACTTCTCTGCATTCCGAGATTATATTAAAACTCATATTACAGGAGGCAATGGTTCTAAACTCAAAATTTTCAATTACATACAAGCATCTGAACGAATAATTGACAGAATTAATGAAGGCATAAGTCTTAGAAAACTGCAATGGGATAACGATAAAACATTTCGTAAAGACACAATCGATATAATGGATAATCAATACGAAAAATCAATAAAAAAAGTAGGTATCTTAGTGGAAAACACCGTAGGGATATACAATACAACAACACAAGAAGCAATAGACGAATTACGCTCCGGCCTATCTATTCCATCTGTTATTAAAAGATCTTTTTCTTCTATCTTTAGCAAGAAAAAACCTCTAAAAAAATGGTTAGAAAATGTTGCCCTTCAAATGGAAAAAGACCTTACAAACGGTCTAAAAAACAAATTAGATATTCACGTAGGAGACATTTCAGATTCAATTCAACAAATGGCTCAACTCATTGACATTAAAGTACAAAGGAGCGATAATTCATTAAAAAACAATCCTGAATTCTTTAAATCTGTTACTGAAAAAAGAACAAAAGTATATCAAGAACTTAAAGAAACTTTTGCAGAATTCTTATCTCAATCAGATAATTTTTCCGGTGAAAAACTTTTCCCATATAATAAAAACATAACACCAAATGTTGCTACTGGTGGAAGCCTAGCGGTTATCGGCGTTCTATTAACAGCCTTTACACATGGTGCAATTTTTGATATCACAGGTGGAGTTATAACAGGCGTTGGAATAATATTTACAGGGGCATCAATTGGTTTTCAACGCAATAAAATCTTAAAAAATTTCAAAAACGAAATTAAACAAGGTAAACTAAATTTAGAAAAAGAATTGTCCGAAAAATTAACAAGCTATATAAAAAGTATAAAGGAAAAAATAAACCAAAATTTTTCTGAGTTTGACACATTAATATCAACAGAAGAAAAATCTCTTAAAGAAATTGACGATAATATCTCAAGGATTAAAAGTGGACTTGACAAGTTAAAATAAAAAACAATTCTATTTCCGTAAAAGACCTTAGTTAATTTCATCTTTGCTTTTAATCAAATTACTTGTAATAAATCTTCTATTTTTATTACTTTTGCATAACTTAAAAATTAAAATATATCATGATAGAAAAATATTTAGCACACAAAGCAGAAAGAAATGCAAAAGGCATTCCTGCATTAGCATTAAATTCTGAACAAACAGCAGAACTATGCAGTTTACTTGAGAATCCACCAGCAGGCAAAGAAGAATTTTTGATGAATTTATTTACCGAAAGAATTTCTCCAGGAGTTGATCCTGCGGCAATGGTAAAAGCAGAATTTCTTCATAAAATAATAAAAAAAGAAAGAAATTCACCTTTAATTTCAGACAAAAAAGCAGTTGAAATATTAGGAACTATGCTTGGAGGTTACAATGTTGCTCCATTAATTGATACTTTAAGTAATGATGAGCTTGCTGAAGATGCCGTAAAATCATTATCACAATTAATATTTATTTATGAAGCTTTTAACACTGTTGCGGAGCTTTCAAAAACAAATAAATATGCTAAAAAAGTAATACAATCTTGGGCAAATGCTGAATGGTTTACTTCAAAAACGCCAATTCCAGAAAACATAAAAGTTAAAGTATTTATGGTTGAAGGAGAAACAAATACCGACGACCTTTCACCGGCAAGTGATGCTTGGAGTCGTTCCGATATTCCCTTACATTCACTTTCAATGCTTACAGCACGAATGCCAGGCGGAATTAAAGAAATTGCAGATTGGAAAGCAGCAGGAAACAAAGTTGCATATGTTGGAGATGTTGTAGGAACAGGTTCTTCAAGAAAATCTGCAACAAATAGCGTTTTATGGCACATGGGAGAAGATA
This sequence comes from uncultured Chlorobiota bacterium, assembly GCA_947311445.1. Taxonomy (GTDB): domain Bacteria; phylum Bacteroidota; class Bacteroidia; order Bacteroidales; family JAADGE01; genus JAADGE01. Next base: position 23,399 of record CAMZKV010000019.1, read on the forward strand.
TTCCTTTTATTCCAAACAAAAAAAGAGATGCACTTGTGATTGGTAGCGTAATTGCCCCAATATTTTTTAATACTGTAGAAGATTCCGGCGGTTTGCCTATTGTTGCAGATGTTGCAAAACTAAATCATGGTGATGTTATAAATATTGATACAGTAAATGGAAAAATAACTTCTGAAAAAGGAGAAGAATTATCTACATTTGAATTAAAGCCAAACACACTTGCAGACGAATTTAGAGCAGGAGGACGTATTCCTTTAATTATTGGAAGAAAACTTACTGCTGATGCAAGACAATTCTTAGGCTTAGGAGAAATAGATGTTTTTGAAAAACCCCAAAACCCTGTTCCAAAACCAAACCAACAATATTCATTAGCACAAAAAATGGTTGGTAAAGCATGTGGTATGGAAGGCGTTCTTCCGGGAATGGCAGTTGAACCAAAAATGACAACAGTAGGTTCACAAGATACAACAGGACCAATGACAGCTGACGAAATTACGGAACTTGCTTGCTTAAAATTTCAATCAGAACTTTTCATGCAATCTTTCTGTCATACAGCAGCTTATCCAAAAGAAACAGATACAAAAATGCACCAAATGTTACCTAAATTTATTATGGAGCGAGAAGGTGTTTCTTTATACCCTGGCGATGGTGTAATTCACTCTTGGCTAAACAGAATGTTACTTCCTGACACAGTTGGAACAGGTGGAGATTCTCACACAAGATTTCCTCTTGGAATTTCATTCCCTGCAGGTTCAGGACTTGTTGCGTTTGCAGGAGCATTAGGTTCAATGCCACTTGATATGCCAGAGTCTGTTCTTATAAAATTTAAAGGTAAAGCTAAATCCGGCATTACACTTCGAGATATGGTGAATGCAATACCTCTTTGGGCAATCAAAAAAGGTTTAATGACAGTTGAGAAAGAGGGAAAGAAAAACATTTTTAACGGTAGAATCCTTGAAATGGAAGGAATGCCAAATATTACAGCAGAGCAAGCTTTTGAATTAACAGATGCTGCTGCAGAAAGAAGTGCAGCTGCTGCAACTTATAAATTATCGGAAGAGTCGGTTGCAACTTATTTAAAATCAAATATTGCATTACTTGAAAAAATGCTAAAAGATGGTTACGGATATGCAAATACAATTCAAAAACGAATTGATGCTATGAAAGAATGGCTAAAAAATCCGCAACTATTAACACGTGATGAAAATGCAGAATATGCAGCCGTAATTGAAATTGATTTAGCAGAAATTAAAGAGCCAATTGTTGCTTGCCCTAACGACCCTGATGATGTTAAATATATTTCTGAAGTTCAAAACACTGAAATACAAGATGTTTTCATTGGTTCATGCATGACAAACATTGGTCATTTCCGTGCAGCATCAAAAATTTGGGAAGGTTTTGAAAGAAACCCAAATGTTAGAACTTATATTGTACCTCCAACAAAAATGGATCAAGCACAATTAAAA
>CAMZKV010000020.1 GCA_947311445.1 uncultured Chlorobiota bacterium
GCATACTGGGACGATGGCGGACAAGTTGTTGCTCCTCATGATAAAAATATCATATCCGAAGTTAATAAGATTACAAATATTAATGACATAAAATTTGAAGGTGTAAAAGAAAATATTGAATCTTTAGGAGACGATTTTGACACCTTATATATAAACAAACTAAAAACTTTATCTGTTTCTAAAGATATTATTGAAAAACATGATGATTTTAAAATTGTTTACACTCCTATCCATGGTACAGGAGTTAAACTTGTTCCCGAAACTTTGAGAGCATTCGGTTTTAAAAACATTTTTAATATTCCAGAACAAGATATTGTTGATGGTAACTTCCCTACTGTAATTTCTCCAAATCCGGAAAATGCAGAAGCCCTTGAAATGGCTATTCAAAAAGCAAAAGAAGTAGATGCAGATTTAGTTTTAGCAACTGACCCTGATGCTGACCGTGTAGGAATTGCAGTTAAAGACTTAAAAAACAATTTTGTACTATTAAACGGAAATCAAACCGCATCAGTATTAATTTATTTTCTTATAAAATCAAAAATTGACAGAAATTTAATAAAAGGGAATGAATACATTGTAAAAACAATTGTAACCTCTGAATTACTTGCAGATATTGCTCGTAAATTTAATATTGAGTATTTTGATACTTTAACAGGTTTTAAATTTATTGCTGAAATAATTAAAGAAAATGAAGGCAAAAAATTATTTATTGGTGGTGGTGAAGAAAGTTATGGTTATTTGGCAGGCGAGTTTGTTAGAGATAAAGATGCTGTTATGTCAGCTGCTTTAATTGCAGAAACTGCTGTTTGGGCAAAAGAACAGGGCAAATCATTTTATGATATGCTTATTGACATTTATGTTGAGTTTGGTTTTTACAAAGAAGCCTTAGTAAATCTTGTAAAAAAAGGCAAAAGCGGAACTGAGGAGATACAAAAAATGATGAATGAATTCAGAAATAATCCTCCTAAAATAATTGCAGGTTCAAAAGTTGTTAAAATTAAAGATTATTTCCTTCAAGAAAGTAAGAACATTGTTAATAATAAAATTGAGGCTATTGATTTGCCAAAATCTAATGTTATACAATTCTTTACGGAAGATGGTTCAAAAATAACTGTTAGACCTTCTGGCACTGAACCTAAAATTAAATTTTATATTGGCATAAAAGCCGATTTGTGTTGTAAAGAAAAATTTGAAGAAGTTAATTCTATACTTGAAGTAAAAATTGAAGAAATAAAAAACGATTTAAGTATTTAAAATTAAGTCATACTTAAAAAAAAGAGTTCATTTTCATTATTTAGAAATTGAACTCTTTTAAATTATCTTAATTCGAAATTCTTTCCCAAATACTTTTCTCTTACTTCAGGATTAGACGCTAAATCTTCCGCTGTTCCGGCTTCTAAAATATTGCCTTCGTAAAGCAAATAAGATCTATCTGTTATCCTGAGAGTTTCATGAACATTGTGATCAGTAATTAGCACCCCAATATTTTTCTCCTTTAATGTTCTTACAATTGATTGGATATCTTCAACAGCAATAGGATCAACACCTGCAAAGGGTTCGTCTAAAAGAATAAAAGCAGGATTAATTGCGAGTGCTCTTGCAATTTCGGTTCTTCTTCTTTCTCCTCCTGAAAGCTGAATTCCTTTACTTTTACGAATATGATCTAGTCCAAATTCTTCAATTAACCTGTCAGTTTGTATTTTTTGTTCTTTTCTTGACATTTTTGTCATTTCAAGAACACTTTTTATATTATTTTCAACAGATAAATTTCTAAAAACTGATGCTTCTTGTGGCAAATAACCAATCCCCATCTTTGCCCTTTTATACATGGGTAATTTTGTAATATTTGTATTATCTAAAAAAACATTGCCTTCATTTGGTCTTATAAAACCAACAATCATGTAAAAAGTCGTAGTTTTTCCAGCACCGTTAGGTCCTAACAACCCAACTATTTCACCTTTATTAACATCTAATGAAATACCTTTTACAACAGTTCTTTTACCATATCTTTTCACAACTTTATCAGTATATAACTTCATTTATAAGTATTTGAAAATTAAAAAGCATAAAACTATTAAAGATTTTTTTAATTCTTTCAAATTTAACAATTTTTACGAATTTATATATTATTTTGCATGAAAATACAATAAATTATGCCCTGTATAGCAAATTATTTTATAGTTGATGGAAAAAAACTTCCGGTAAAAAATTTTCAAATTTCAGAATTGGAAAAAGGAATTTCAATTTATGAAGTTGTTAAAATTTCAAATTATTTTCCTCTTTTTTTTAATGAGCATTTAAAAAGGTTTCATCAATCTGCCAAAATTAAAAATTTAAAAATCTTAATTTCTGATAAAGAAATAAAAAAACAGGTTTTTGAACTTATTAAAATCAATAAAATTAAAAATGGCAGGTTAAAGTTTGTAATAAGATTTCATGATACAAAAAATACTTTAATTTGTTTCTTTCTTCAAAACATTGAACCTAAAGCTGATGTTTACAAATATGGGGTAAAAATTATTTCTGAAAAAATTGAACGAATAAACCCAAATGCAAAAGTAATAAACTACAAACTAAGAGAGTTTCTAAAAACTAATACAAAAAACAAAAATGTCTTTGAAACATTATTAATATCTAAAAATAATAAAATTACGGAATGCAGTAAGTCAAATATTTTTTTCATTAAAAATAACAAACTTACAACTCCAAAATCAAGAGATGTTTTAAAAGGAATTACACGAGATTTTATATTCAAAATATGTAAAAAAACCAACATTAAAGTTCTTGAAAAAGACATTTTTTTGAATGAAATAGCAAACTTCGAGGCCGCATTTATAACTGGCACATCAATTGGTGTTTTAGCTGTAAATCAGATAAATGATACACATTTCTCAACAAATAATGAATTATTAAAAATAATTTCTGAAAACTACTTAAAAATAATAAAAAATTAAACAAGGCAAGCTAATAACTATTATTTAAAAATTTAATTATTATAATTTTAATTTCTTTCCGTAAATACAAAACTTGCTTACAAACCACAACATTCTAAATATCAACATATTATACTGCCGAACATAAAACAAATAATCGATATTGTTAATACATTTTTTCTACGAACAAGCAAAAATTCCAAACATGTAAATAATACTTAAAATATTTGAAACAATACTTCATAAAGAGAGAAGATACTCCTTGTGTAAATATTAATTTAAGTTAAAAATTTAGTAAAATAATAAAATTTAAAATTAGAGAAAATAAAGAAAATTTTTTGATAAAATTAGTTATTCACATATGCTTAAAAAAAATATAATAACACAAAACTTTAATGTTTTACAACATTTTATTTTGTAAAATAAAAAAAATGTCTTACAATTGTAAAACAAAAGTAAACGAAAGTAAACAAACCTAAACAATAACAAACTGCATCAAATACAAAACTAAAAGATAGTATAATGGGGCATATAAGTGAAAATACTATTTTTCAAGAAGAAAGAAGAGAGGAAATTTTAAAAATCCTTGATAAAAAAAATAGAATTTCAACAAATGAACTTATTGAAAAGTTTAATACAACAGCTGTTACTATCAGAAAAGATTTAACTGTATTAGAAAAGTCCGGAGCTTTAAAAAGGACACACGGAGGAGCAATAAAAAAAAATGAATTGTTTAGAGGTCTTGCCCTTACCGAAAAAGAAAAAATATTTCTTAATGAAAAATTAAGAATTGTAAAAGAAGCAGCAAATCTTATAAAAGAAGGAGATACAATAATTTTAGACTCTGGTTCAACAACAAATTTATTAGCGAAAGAAATACTTAACAAAAAAAACATAACTGTTATAACTAATGCTTTAAATATTGCAGTTGAATTAATAAACTCAAATATCGAAGTGATTTTAACTGGAGGTAATCTTTTTAAAGATACTTTAACATTAATCGGTCCTTTGGCAGAAACTGTTTTAAAAAAATTATCTTCTGGCAAACTGTTTTTAGGAACAGACGGAATTGATTTTGAACACGGATTAACAACTCCAAACTTAACCGAAGCAAGTACAACACAAACTATGATGAATATTTCAGGTGAAATTATTTTGCTTGTAGATGAATCTAAATTTGGAAGACGCAGTTTGGCAGTAATCTCTAAAATTGAAAAACTTGATAAAATAATAACTAATAAAAAAATGACAGACAATGAATTATCGATGTTCAAAAAATCAGGAGTGAAAATTACAACTGTTTAAATTTATAATACAGTGAAATTGAAATGCCCATAAGAAAATATACTCACACATAAAGCAAACATTAAAGCAACTTATTTATAAATTAATTACACAATATTAAACAAAATGAAAACCGTAAAATTAAGTTTATTAATATTTTTATTACTGGGAGTAAAAACATTTGCTCAAAAAAATGAATATCCGTCAATTGCATGGAACTCTGTAATTTTACAGGGAGACAAATGCAGTTGGGATGTAAATAAAGTTCACACATTTTCAATTGTTGAAGCTAATAAAGACGGATATAAATATTGGGCATATTACGGACTTGACCACTACAATGACACAAATCCTTTGGTTAAAAAAAGTGGGCTTGCCAGAAGCAACGATTTAGAATATTGGGTAAAATATGAACACAACCCAATAATAAATAAAAATTGCAGATGGCCGACAGTAATTTTTGCAAATGAAACTTTTTATATGTTTTTTGCTGAATATAATAAATCTTACGACAGCAGAATTGTTATGTTAACAAGCAAAGACGGAACAGACTTCAACAATAAAACAATAGTTGTTCCATTTGAAAAAGGAAAACAAAACCAAAACCCTTTTATTTATTTCAATAAAAAAGATAATAACTTTTATCTCTTTTACTATAACGGCACCGAAAGAGCAAAAACAAACAAAAAATGGAACATTGCTGTAAAAAAATCAAACAATATTTTTAAACTTAAAGATAGCAAAACCAAATTCATAATTTCTTTATCAGAAACAATTGCAGCTCCTTCAATAGCATTTTATAATAATACATATTATCTTTTAGTTGAAGAATTTGACACAGGAAAACTATCTGGAAAGTGGGTTACTAATGCATTTTATTCTAATAGAATAGACGGCAATTACAAAAGAGTAAAAAACAACCCGATACTTTCAAATAATGACGCATGTGCTTTTCAATATGTAATTGACAATAAACTATATGTATCATACTCCCATGCACTTGATAAAGAAAAAACTATTTGGAATTTAAAAATGATAAAAGTAAAATAATGAACTTATTTTTAAAAGAAATTACAGAACAACCGCAAGCATTAGAAGATACATTAAAACTGTATTTAAATGAAGATAATCTAAAAACATTATCAAAATTGAGAACAATGCTGAAAAACAGTGAATTTGAGCAAATAATTTTTTCGGGAATGGGAAGCTCTTATTTCACTTCTTTTGCAGCATCAAATATATTCAGCAAAATAGGAATAAGTTCTTCTGTAATTAATGCCGGAGAATTATTACATTATAATTTTCAAGTACTTAATAAGAAAACACTTCTTGTTTGCTTCTCTCAATCTGGCGAAAGCTTTGAAGTCGTTGAAATATTAAAAAATATTCCTGAAAATGTAAAATGTTTAGGCATTACAAATACAAAAAACAGCACACTTGACAAAAAAGCTGACTTTTCTTTATACAGCAGTGCAGGAAAAGAAAAAATGACTTCAACAAAAACATTTGTCTCAATACTTCTTGTTACATACATATTTGCATGGTACATAAATGATGAATGGAATGACATAAAAATTCAAAAAATTAAGAAACTAATTATTGATGTAGAAGAAAAAATTAATTTCTTTCGGATAAATATTATAGAGCTTATTAATTTCTTTGGCAACTTACAATCACTCCAAATAATAGCAAGAGGACCAGCCTACGCTTCCGCAATGCAAAGCAGTCTTATGTTTAAAGAAGCTGTAAAAGTTGCAGCAACCGGATATTTTGGTGGAGAATTCAGACACGGTCCCATAGAAATGGTTCAAGAGGGAGTAAAAACAATAATCTTTATACCGAAAGGAAAAACTTTTGAGCAAAATCTTAAAATGGCAAAAGATATTGCAAACTTCGGAGGTAAAGTTTTAATCATCACTAATTCAGATATAAATATCTCAAACAATAAAATCAAAATCTTACATATTCCCGAAGAAGATGAGTTCTTATTTTCAATTGAAAGCATCATACCTGTTCAACTTTACATTGATGAATATGCAAAAAATAAAGGATTTGAAGCCGGCAGTTTTTCGCATGGAGCAAAAGTAACAGCTGTTGAATAACTAAAAATATTAAAATGGCAGACAAAATATACATAGGAATTGATTTAGGCGGAACTAAAATTTTGACAGGTGCAATTTCAGAAAAAGGAAAAGTTCTATGCGTTCCGGTTAAGGTACCAACAAATGGGTACGAACAATCCGAAAGAATTATTCAAAGAATAACATCAAGTGTTGAAACTATTTTAGAAAGATTAGAAATTAACATAGGTAATATTGCAGGAATAGGAATCGGAACAACAGGTCCTTTGGATATAAAAACAGGAATAATTTTAGAATGTCCGCAACTCCCCACCATGAACTATTTCCCTTTAAAAGAGACAATTGCAAATTATTTCAATACAAAAGTATTTATTAATAACGATGCAAATTGCCTAATATACGGAGAAACTATTTTCGGAGCAGGAAAATCAAAAAAAAATGTATTAGGTTTTACCTTGGGAACAGGTTTCGGAGCTGCAATAATTATTAACGGTAAAATTCTGAACGGTGCAACCCAAACTGCTGGTGAAATTTGGACTTCGCCATACAAATCGGGAATAATTGAAGATTACATTTCAGGAAAAGGGGTTTCAAGAATTTACAAATCAGTGTGTGGAAAAGATATGGAATCTGACGAAATTTTTAAACTTGCCGAAAATAATGATAAAGATGCCTTGAAAACTTGGAAAATATTCGGAGAACATTTAGCTTATGCAATGGCATGGAGCATAAATATTTTAGATCCTGAAATTGTAATATTAGGTGGCTCAATTTCTAATGCAGGAAAATTCTTTTTAAAACATACTGAAAAACAATTAAGAAAAAATATTTGCGAAGCTCCGGCACAAATAACAAAAATTGTTTTACCGGAACTAGGAGACTATGCCGGATTTATAGGTGCGGCAGCATTAGCGTTATAAATAATCCCCCTACTGAAAAAATCCGTTGAATATTTTCGCTAACGTAGGAGGAAAAAGGATAAAGAATTAAAGAAATTGAAAAAATATTAAATAATTATAAATCAAACAATTAATTTTAACGTTAGTTGAAATAAAGAAAAAATGAAGAATATACAAATTAATATATTAATAATCATTGTGATTGCTTTGGTTTCATGTAATAAAGACAACAAAAACCAAAACATTTTTAAAAAGCAAACACTAAAAGATTGGAAATTAATATCGTCACTAAAAATATCAGAAAAAGATAAAGAAATTTCAACATCACAATTTAAAGATGATAAATGGCTTAAAGTGCAAGTTCCAACAACAGTTTTGAGGGCTCTTGTCAATGCAAATATTTACCCCGATCCGCATTTCGATTTAAACAATTTCCTTATTCCTGATGCTTCCGACTCTTTAAACAAACGCTTAAATTTAGAAAAATACTCACATATCAAAAACCATCCGAATCCTTTTAAAAACCCCTATTGGTTCAGAACTGAATTTAATATAAGTAAAAAAAACAAAAAAAATAATGTTTGGCTAAATTTTGACGGAATAAATTACAGAGCCGATGTTTGGATTAACGGAAAACAAGTAACTGACTCAAAAACTATGGTCGGAATGTTTAAAAGATACAAATTTAATATTACTGATTATATAAATAAAGATGAAAAAAATATACTTGCCGTAAAAATTTATCAAGTTGACAACATCGGCACTCCATATCCGGGTGCACAATTGGAAGTTTTCGGACCTCAAAGAGGTTGGGGAACAGAAATATTTAAAGATGCAACTCTTAAATTTTCTGCCGGATGGGATTGTGCTCCCGTTGTAAGAGACAGAAATATGGGTATTTATCAAGACGTATTTTTAACATTTACAAATGATGTTGATATTACAAACCCATATATTATTACAAAACTTAACCTGCCGGACACAACAAAAGCAGACTTAACAATTAGTGCCGAACTTATTAATACTTCTAACAAACCTGTTAAAGGAAAAATAAAAGGAACAATTGATTTTGTAAAAGAAGTTGATTTTTACACCTATAAGAAAAAAATGAAAGGTAATTTTAAAACAATAACTTTCGAAAAACAAGTTGAAATTCCTACAAACAAAACAATAACCGTAAGTGTTGATTATAAAGACTTTCCACAATTAAGCATTAAAAACCCACTGCTTTGGTGGCCAAACGGTTACGGAAATCAAAACCTCCATAAATTAAAATTGGAATTTATTGAAAACGAAAAAACTTCCGATATAAATGAAACAACATTCGGCATCAGAGAACTTACAAATACTTTAAATGAAATTGATGGTGAATTCGGAAGAATATTTTGGGTAAACGGAAAAAAGATATTTGCAAGAGGCGGATGGTTACAACCGGATATGATGCTCGATATGAACCCAAAAAGAATGTACGATGAAGCAAGACTTTTAGCAAATGCAAATGTTGTTATGATTGCAAATGAAGACATGCCTTCGCCTCCTGAACTTGTTATGGAAACATATGATAAATACGGACTAATGATGTGGGAAACATTCTTTCAGTGTTGGACATCTTACCCCGGAACAGCTTCATTTAAAAACCCAGAAGATGCAGATTTAGCAGTAAGTAATGCCGATGATATTATTAAAAGATACAGAAACCATCCTTCATTATCTCTGTGGACACTTCAATGCGAAACAATCGTTAGAGAAGAAATATATAATCCTGTAAAAAATCTTCTTAAAGAAAATGATATTACCAGAGCATTTGTTCCTACTTCAAGTTATGATTGGGATATCGATTCTCTTACTCCATATATGAAAGAAGATTTACCATTAGGTATTACCGACGATGGTGCTCCTGACTACACATGGTACCCCCATAAATATTATTACGATATGATTTTATCTGTTAAACAACAAATGTTCAGAGATGAACTTGGTGTGCCTTCCGTACCTACATACACAAGTATGAAAAAGTTTATTAATGATATTGAAAAGTCAGAGAAAACAAATATTTATCCACTAGATAAAAAATGGGCACATCACGGAGCTTGGGATGACGATGGTTATGTGTACAGAGCATACGACGTTGCTTTACGCTCACGATACGGAAAACCCAAAACTGCACAAGAATATGTGAAAAATGCACAATACATAAATGCCGCAAGTTACAGAGCAATGTACGAAGCTGCAAATCATAGAATGTGGGACATAACAAGCGGAGTAATGTTATGGAAACTTAATTCAACTTGGCCTACTGTTGTTTGGCAACTTTATGATTGGTATTTAAACCCGACTTCTGCATATTATTTTGCAAAAAAAGCAATGGAACCTCTTCATATTCAACTAAATGAAAATAATTTTAAAGTTTCTGTTATTAATGCAACATACAAGGAATATAAAAACCTAAAAGTATCTGTTAAAGTTTATGATTTCGATTTAAATGTAATTTCTAAAAAAGAAGAAGATTTCAGCATCGAAGAAAATAAATATAAAGAAGCATTTTTTGTAAGCAAACCACAAAGTATAAAATCAACATATTTTGTAAAATTAATTCTGAAAGACGACAAAAACAACATTTTATCCGACAATTTCTATTGGTTTGCCCCCGAAAGCAACAAACTTGACAAAAAAGTTTATACAGCCTTAAAACGTGCAAGGCTTGACAGTAAAGAACTCTCAAAAAGAGTAGACTTTACGGATTTAGCAAATCTTGAAAATGTTAACTTAGTTATAAAATCAACTCTAAAAGACGAAGAAAATGAAATTATGGCAACTGTTATAGTTAAAAACACAAGTAAAAAACTTGCTTTTATGAAAAGATTAATGATAACAAAAGGAAAAAACGGAGAAGAAGTTTTACCGACATTTTGGTCTGACAACTTTTTAATCCTTTTACCGGGAGAAGAAAAAACTTTAACTGCAAAATTTTCAAAAGAAGATTTAGGAGGGAAACAACCTTTTATTGTTCAAGATAAATATCAATAATAAATAAAAGTTATGAAAAATTTAAAACAATTTACATTTATTTTATTACTAATTATTCTTGCTTTTTCTTGCAAAAAAGAAAACTTAATTCAAGAAAATACGATAATCTCCGACAATTTATCTGTAACTACTGCAGATAAAAATCTTACTCATACATTATTTGCAGATCATATAACAAACAGCAAAGGATATTGGCAAGATGCACCTTTAAGCAAATTAAATACAAAAGATCAATCGGGAACACAAGACAATTGGAACAAATATATAGATTTCCAACCCAACAGTCAACGCTATCAGGGATACATATATTTTTATTTGCCTGATGACATAGACAAAAGTGAAGTTATAGAAATAAAAGTGAAAACAAACTACAAAGGACGAAAATACAATAGCCAAAAATGGTATTGGAAATTACGAAATTTTTCAACCAACAAATGGGTAACTCTCGGCAAAAATACATTTGCACAAGATTGGAAATGGTCAAGCAAAGAGTGGACAAAAACTTCAAATAACTTTATTAAATCATCAAACGGAGAAATAAGACTAATGTACAAATCTAATAATGCAAACGAAAACAGCAATTTAGATTATTTAGTTATTGAGATAAAAACACAAAACCAACAATCTGGCACAAAACTTTTAGAACCAAGCGGAACACATATTTACCATTCGGCATACACAAATTTCGGAGGTTTCGAAGATGAAGTTTCTGCAAATAAAATCAGTAACTTTGAAAACCTTGCAAACAAAGATATTACATGGGCATATTTTTCAGACAATTGGTTCGACGGAATACACTTTCCGCAATCAGAAGTAAATATTATTCATAACGCAGGAAAAGTTCCATTTATCAGAATAATGCCAAGAAATGAAGATGAAGATACTCCAGACCCTGTTTACACAATGCAAGCTTTTATAGACGGTAATTTTGATACAGAATTAGAGCAATGGGCTGACAATGCAAAAGCTGTGGGATATCCACTACTTGTAGAATTTGGTACAGAATGTAACGGAGATTGGTTTCCTTGGAATGCAAGATGGAACGGTAAAAATAACAAAACAGGATACGGAAATCCTGACAAATATGACGGAGCTGAACGTTTTAGAGATGCGTACAGACATATTATTGAGATTTTTAATTCAAGAGGGGTTAATAATGTAACTTGGTTTTTTCATGTAAATGCAGACAATGACCCACAAGTAAGCTGGAACAAAATGAAAGATTATTATCCCGGCGATGATTATATTGATTGGATTGGAATTAGTGTTTACGGTCCGCAAGATACAAATGATGGTTGGTGGTCTTTTGAAGATATGCTGAATGATAATTGGACAGAAATATCATCAATATCTAATTCAGGAAAACCTATTGCAGTTCTTGAAATGGGTGTTATAGATTATCCCTCATTAGGTAGCAAATCTCAATGGATTACAGACGCATACAATGCAGTAGGACCTAATGGAACTTATGCAGAAGACATTGACGCAATGTGCTGGTGGCACGAAAACTTTAATGATAACGGCTTTAATGTTAACCTAAAAATAAATTCATCAAATTCGGCAAAAAATGCATATAAAAATGCCGTAAGCAATTCATTATTTATTTCAAATGCATCATTCTCTCAATAAAAAAATGAAAAATAAAACAAAATATTTATTCATAACAATAAGTTTTTTCCTTTTTGCAAATTTTTCTTGCAAAGGTCCGGAGCCGGTTCAACCTGTCGAAGGTGATACAACTGATTTGTCAGGAATGAAATTGGTAATACCTAAAAACAATAAAATATATCATTCGGCTTTTCCTGATTTAGGCGGAACAGAAGATATTGTTACACAAAACAGAATTACAGATTTTGAAACATTAGCAAACAAACAATTAACATGGGTTTATTTTTCAAACAATTGGACTTCTGAAAAAGGGGGAATAAAATTTCCCTCTCAGGAAGTCTCTGTCATTCATAATTTAGGAAGAATACCTTTTATCAGAATGATGCCAAGGTCAAATTTCAACGAAGGAGGACCCGACCCCGTTTACACAATGCAAAAATTTATTAACGGCGATTTTGATAACGACTTGAAACTTTGGGCAAAAGAAGCAAAAAAAACAAAAATACCTTTGCTCGTTGAGTTTGGCACAGAAGTTAACGGAGATTGGTTTCCTTGGAATGCTGAATATAACGGAAGAAACACAAAAGATGAATACGGTAACAATAATCTATACGACGGTATGGAACGTTTCAGAGATGCTTACAGACACATAATTGACATTTGTAATAATGAAGGTGCAATTAACATAACGTGGTTTTTTCATATCGATATATACTCAAATCCTGAAACAAGTTGGAACAATATGAAAGGATACTATCCCGGTGATGCTTATATAGATTGGATTGGAATCAGTGTATATGGAAAACAAGAACCAAATGACGATTGGAACGAATTTCAAAACATTTTAAACAATGGTTGGAATGAAGTAAAATCAATTTCCGAAACAGGGAAACCAATTGCAATACTTGAATGGGGAGTAGTTGATAATGAGACAAATCAAAAACCGCAATGGATTACAAATGCTTTAAATTCTGTTAAAGAAAACGGAAATTTTTACCCCGAAATTAAAGCCGTTTCATATTGGCATGAAAACTTTGGAACAACACTTCTGAGAATTGACAGTTCTCCGGAGGCACTTAACGCATATAAACAATCAATAAGCAATGAAATTTTTATTTCATCAGCAAATTTTAATTAATTATTCACTTTTTAAATTTTTACATTATGGTACATAAAAATACTTTTTTAAAACCGTTTTTTACAATATCATTATTTTTGATATTCTTTTTTGGAATTAATTTAAACATGAGCTCTCAAACAGAGATACTATTAAACAACTCTTTTGATGATGCACTTAACAATTGGGAAGTTTGGGGAGGAGCAAACGGAACTGCAGAAATAGATAATACAAGCGTTCTTGAAGGAACAAACAGTGCTAAAATAACTTTAACCGGAGGTGGCGGCGAAAGTTGAGAATTTGGCTTTGCACAAAGCATTTCGGGAGGAGTTATCAACGGAAAAAGTTACACGGTAAAATATACTGCTGTTGCAAATACTGATATAACAATTGAGCAAGTTATTCAAGAAATTAACAACCCTTGGGATAACTATTTCACAAGTACTCTAAGCGTTGGCACAAGTCCTCAAACTTTTGAAGAAACATTTATTGCAGATATTACGGGAGATTGCAACTTTGTTTTTCAACTTGGTGCAATAGGAACAGGAAATATTGTTTGGCTTGATGACATCCACTTAATTGAACTTGCAGGTTCAGATGTTAATGACATTCAAAATTCTGAAATTACTTTGTCGCAAAATGTTCCTAACCCTGCAAAATATATTACTACAATAAAATTTACATTAGAAAAATCCGATTTTGTTAACATTTCAATTTATGATATATCAGGAAAAAAAGTAATTGATGCTGTTAACAATAATTTCTCAGCAGGAAATAATTCTATTGATATAAATATTGATAATCTTAAATCAGGTATTTATTTCTATACTTTAAAAACTTCCGATTTGTCAAGAACAATGAAAATGAACATAATCAGATAGTTTAATTTAATACAAGGCGGTTATTAATATGCTGCCTTTTTTTTTACAAATACTCATTCATTATGCTAAATTTTCTATATCATAAAAAAAATATTATTTTCCCTTTGCTTGCAATATTTTTATTTAGTTGCAAGCCCAGACCTATTGATCCCGTACCAGAACCACCGTCAAATGACACAACAATTATTGCAGGAAACGGATCAACATCAGCATATATAAACGGAACATTTATTGACTTCTGGCAAAAGTCTAGTTGGACTGATTCTCAATGGGATGCACATATGCAAGAGATGAAAGAAATCGGAATAAAAATTCTTTTTATTCAATATACAGCTTATAATGAATATTTATGGACAAATTCCGAAAATACATACAGTACAATTAAGTATGAAGAAGCATTATCTAATTTATTAAAATCAGCAGAAAAAAATAACATCAAAGTATTTCTGGGTTTATATTTTAATGAAAACTTTTGGGGCAACACAACAAATACAAACGAATTAAACATACACGTTCAAAGATCAAAAAAATTAGCAGATGATATTTGGCAAGCCTTTAAACATAACAAAGCATTTGCCGGATGGTATATTTCTCATGAAGCCGCACCCTATTATTATAATACCGAAAACAATTTTAATATTTTAAAAAACAACTTAATAAATCCTATTTCTAACTACTGCAAAGAAATTAGTGATAAACCTGTTACAACAACTGTTTTTTTTAATGATAATTTAACCGATATAAACACTTTCAGAACATTCATGAAAAGAATGGGATCTTGCAATTTAGACTTAATTATGTTGCAAGACGGAATAGGAGTAAATCATTGTACTATTGACAATTTAAACTCATATTTCCAAGCAGCAAATAAAGGATTATATACGGACAGTAATTACGAAGGAGCATTTTGGGCAGATATTGAAACATTTAAACCCGACAACACTCCTGAAAATTTTACCACGCTTAAACAAAAATTAGATATCTCAGCAAACTATGTAAAAAGAATTGTAACATACCAATATTACAAAGATATGTGCCCTACTGGACCAAATAGCAATTCTGCTTCCGTTTTGAGAAACGATTATCTAAATTATTTGAATTAATATTTGAAACATTATTTAATAAACAAAACATATGGATATTTTTAAAACAAAAACAAAATCAAAAACAAACGTTTTTATTAAACTCAGTTTTTTAATTACGTTTTTATTACTGATACAAAGTAATATTAATGCACAAAATGAAACAAAAACAGTTTCAGGAACTGTTACTGCATCAAACACAAATGAAGCAATAATAGGTGCTACTATAATTGTACCTAATACCGACATTGCCACTTTAACCGACTGGAATGGGAAGTACATAATTGAAGTACCCTAAGTTACAAAAAGCATTCAAATTTCCTACATAGGGTATATCACTAAAACTATTGAAATAAACAATATAACAAAAATAGACATTCAACTTGATATTGATTTATTAGACTTAGATGAAGTTGTTGTTGTTGGATACGGCACTCAAAAAAAGAAAGATCTCACAGGCTCTGTATCAGTAGTTGATATGGATGAGGTAGCGAAAAAATCAGTAGGAACA
Source organism: uncultured Chlorobiota bacterium (assembly GCA_947311445.1). Taxonomy (GTDB): domain Bacteria; phylum Bacteroidota; class Bacteroidia; order Bacteroidales; family JAADGE01; genus JAADGE01. Next base: position 15,424 of record CAMZKV010000020.1, read on the forward strand.
ATTGACCAAGCATTGCAAGGACAGATTGCAGGAGTTAGTGTAACATCAAATTCAGGATCTCCCGGAGGAGGTGTTATGGTAAGAATTAGAGGCATAGGAACAATTAACGACTCGGAACCTCTTTATGTTGTTGATGGAATGATGGTTGACGATGTTGATTTTTTAAACACAAACGACGTAGAATCAATTCAAGTACTTAAAGATGCATCTGCAACAGCAATTTACGGTTCAAGAGGTTCAAACGGTGTTGTAATTATTACCACAAAAAAAGGAAAAAAAGGCGGACAAGTTACTTTTAATTCATACTACGGAGTTCAAAATTTTTGGCGTTCAACAAATGTTCTTGATGCCCAAACTTGGGGAACTTTAAAAAATGAGGCAATGGTTGCAGCAGGAAATACTGCCCCGATAACCGACCCATCTGCATTAAAAAACACAGATTGGTTCAATGAAATTTCAAATAAAAATGCCGTTATAAACAGTAATGATATTTCTTTTTCAGGTGCAAATAAAAAAGGAAACTACTTTTTTAGTGCTAACACTTTTAATCAAGAAGGTATTGTTAAAAAAACAAGTTTCGACAGAATATCTTTTAGAGCAAACTCTTCATACAATGTGAAACCTTGGTTAAAAATTGGCGAAAACATTACTCTTGCCAAAGATAAGTACAAAAATGTTGCAGAACAAGACGAATGGACAAGTATAATTATTACCTCAATTGCAAAAGATCCTGCATCACAAGTTAAATATGATGACGGAACATATGCAGCAGGCACATACAATGACACTTGGAACCCTGCTGCAATACTTGAATACACAAACAATAATGATGTAGTTTATAGAACAATCGGAAATATATTTGCAGACCTTAAAATATCAAGAAATCTAAATTTTAAAACAAGATATTCTTTGGAATATTCTTTTGGAGAAACCGATGAATATAAACCTGTTTATTATGTAAGTTCTGTTCAACAAAACTCAGTCAGCAATTTATTCAAAAATAATTCTAACAGACTTACAAAGCAATGGTCAAACACATTAAACTATAAAAAATCATACGGAGAACATACCGTTAATGCTTTAATTGGTGCAGAAACATACAGTTTTGAATATAAGTACAATGGCATTTCAGTTAACAATGTTCCGTCAGACAACCCTGATATAAGATATATTGATAATGCAACAGGAAATAATGCAGCAACTGTTTGGGGAAGTATAAGCCAAACAAAAATGTTATCATATTTAGCAAGAATTAATTATAACTATCTCAATAAATATTTATTAACCGCAAATTTCAGAGCAGATGCCTCTTCAAAATTTCCTAAAAAGAATATTTGGGGATATTTTCCTTCATTCTCAGCAGGTTGGGTAATCTCACAAGAAGGTTTTATGCAAAATTATGAAAATGTCAGCAACTTAAAACTAAGAGCAGGCTGGGGACAAATCGGAAATCAAGGAAGTGTTCCCCCCTATTCTGATGTTACAACAGCAAGCTCAGGTGCAAATTATATTTGGGGAGGAAATCTAGTTTCAGGAAGTTCGTTTCCAAGCGTTGGAAATCCCGAATTAAAATGGGAAACTTCAACAACTACAAATTTAGGAATTGACTATGGCTTCTTTAAAGGAAAATTATCAGGAACAATTGAATACTTTATAAAAAACACAACTGATATGCTTATGTCAAAACCAGTTCCTGCACAAACAGGTATTGAAGCACCTCCCGTTCAAAATGTTGGAGATATGAAAAATTCAGGAATAGAGTTTTCAACAGTTTATACTAATTATGATAAAAAATTAAAATATTCATTTGGTCTTAATTTCAGTAAAATTAAGAACGAAGTTATAAGTCTTGGTGTTGAAGATGCTTTCATTGACGGTGCTCCTTTTATGAATTCTTATAATGTTACAAGAACTGTTGCAGGAAGACCAATTGCACAATTTTACGGATATAAAACAGACGGAATTTTTCAAAACCAAGCAGAAATTGATGCACAAACAGCCCAAACAAATGTTGCCCCCGGTGATGTTAGGTATGTTGATGCTGATAATGATGGAGAATTAGATTTTTTCTTCCTCGGTAGCCCGCTTCCGGAATACACTTTTGCTTTTAATGCAAACTTAATGTACGAAGGTTTTGATTTTAATTTAGCATTGCAAGGAGTTCAAGGAAATAAAATTTTTAACGGAACATCTTTTTATAAAAGATCATCTACTGCAACTTGGAATCTAGGAAGTGATATGACAAACAGATGGACAGGTGAAGGCACACAAAACGATGCTCGTTACCCCAGAATGAATGCTGCTGATGTTAACAATTCTTTAATGTCTGACAGATTTATTGAAGACGGTTCTTATTTAAGAATAAAAACGCTGCAATTAGGTTACAGTTTAAGTTCATCAATTCTTAAAAAAACACATTTACAAAAATTACGTATTTATATAAATGCTCAAAACTTATATACACTTACAAAATATTCAGGACTAGATCCTGAAATTGGTACAAATAATTATAATCCGCTTGACATTGGAGTTGACAGAGGTTTTTATCCGCAAGCAAGAGTTTATAGTTTAGGAATTAATTTAACCTTTTAAAACATTAAAATTATGAACATAAAAGAAATATTATTAAAATCATTATCGCTTTTACTTACAATAATTGTGATACAATCGTGTAATACAAAAGATTTTTTAGATACTCCGCCTCCAACAATGGCAGATGCAGCTTATTTTGCAAATGATGATGCAGCATTAAATGCTTTGGCAGGAGTTTATGACCCTTTGGGAAGATATAATTATTCTCAATTAACAGAATGGGCAATTGGTGATGCTTGCTCCGATGATGCCGAAAAAGGCGGTGGCGGAGATGGTGACTATGCTGAAATTTTTGCTCTTACAACTTTCACTGCAAATGCCGAAAATCCGCTAGTTTATGAGAGATACAGAGATTTTTACATAGGAATAAACAGAGCAAATAAATTAATAGAAGGTGTAAGCGGAAATGAATATGTTAACGATGCAGTTGAAAAAAGAGTTATTGCAGAAGCAAAATTTTTACGTGCTTTTTATCTTTTTAATTTAGTGAAAACTTTTGGAGGAGTTCCTATTGTTGACCACATTCTTGCTCCTTCGGAATATACTAATCCAAGAAATACTGTTGAAGAATGTTATGCTGCAATTGAAAAAGATTTAAAAGAAGCTGTTGTTGATTTACCGAAAAAAAGCGGTTTGTCTGCACAAGAAATAGGAAGAGCAACATGGGGTTCAGCAAAAGCACTACTTGCAAAAACATATATCTTTGAAGAAAAATGGCAAGATGCTTATGATGCAGCAACAGAAGTTGTTAATTCCGGAGAATTTAATTTAGATCCTGATTACGGACATCTTTTTACAATTGATGCTGACAACGGAATTGAAGCTGTTTTCGATATTCAATTTAAAGATTTTCAAATGCCGGGTTGGTTAAACGAAAATGAAGGAACACATCTTGAAGTTATTATGAGAAGCCGTGATGACAGAAATGGAGGTTGGGGATTTGACCAACCAACACAAGATTTGTATGACGAATTTGAAGCATCTGACCCAAGAAGAGACTCTACAATAATTACAGATATGGAAGTATTGTGGGCTGGAACCGACGATGAAGAAACTTTCTATACTTTACAAGACCCTGTACACAATCCTGATAGTTACACGGGATATTACAATCAAAAAAGAGCATTGCCTGCAAGCCAAAGAGGAAACGGAGAAGACCAAGCAGGAATGAATTTACATGTTATTCGTTTTGCAGATGTATTATTATGGCAAGCAGAAGCAGCTGCACATACCGGCGGAGACTGGCAAACGCCCATAAACAGAATAAGAGCAAGAGTTGGTCTTGGAGCATCTCCTATTTCCGACCCATTAGATGCTGTATATCACGAAAGACGAGTTGAACTTGCAATGGAAGGACACAGATATTGGGATTTGATGAGAACAGGAAGGGGAAATTTAATTACCGGCTTTTCAGATAATAAAAGATACCTTCTTATTCCTCAAATTGAGATGAATCTTAATCCTAATTTAACACAAAATCCTTATTAAATTAAAAGCATATATTATGAAACATATAAAATATATTACAGTAATACTTATTTTGGCGGTACTTTACTCTTGCCAACCGCAAAAAGACAAATTTGGCAGTCTTGGAAATCCTCCGACATCAGGAGAAATTAAAATTGATAATTCAGATCCATACAATCCGGTTTTTTCGGCTGTATCCGAAGGTGGATTTATTTATTTATGGAATTTAGGAAATGGCCAAACTGCAACAGGTCAAAAGGTTACATCATATTATCCATTTGCAGGTGATTATGGTATTTCATGCAAAATTTCAGGAACAGGTGGAGAAGGTATAACAACAACAAAAACTTTTACCGTAGATAATAATGATCCAAAAGTTGCAAATATGCCTGTTTGGAAAGAACTTACAGGAGCAGGGGCAGGAACAACCTGGGTGTATAATACAGACCCCGCAACAGGTTCACCGGATTATTGCTACCAAACAGGAAATCAGGCAGAACTTGATAATTGGGACGGCAACGGATGGCAACCAAGTTGGAGCTGGGGACAATGTGTACAAATAACTCCGGATATAAACGGTGAAATGGTTTTTGATTTAATAGGAGGAATAAATTATACTTACCATCATGTTGAAGGCGATGCAGGTGTACACGGGACATTTATTCTTAATACTGAAAATATGACTTTAACAGTTAAAAATCCGTATATTCTTGATTATAACATTGATTGTACAAACCCTGCCACTACGATAAACGGTGTTTACGAAATAAAACTTATTACAGAAGACCAATTAATTTTGTGGCAAGACCAATTAGATTCGGAAGAAACAGGCTGGGGATGGAGTTTTAAGAAAAAAGGAACAAATCCTGATATTCCGTAAAAAATATGATATTTTATAAATATCTGTCTGTTTTAAAAAACAGGCAGATATATTTACTTAACAAAATTTAAAATAGTAAAATGAAAAGAAATTATGCCATTGTTATACTTATACTTATAACATTTTTTGTTATATCATTTTTAACAAATATTTTGGGAGCTTTAAATCCGAGTGTTTCATCAAGTTTTAATCTTAGTGAAACAATGGCCGGATTTCTTCCATTTTCATTCTTTATTGCCTATGGAGTAATGTCAATTCCGGCAGGTTTCTTATTAGAAAAATATGGTGCTAAAAAAATGATGATTTTTGCATTTGTTCTTGCATTATTTGGTTCAATTTTGTTTTCAAACTTACCATCTTTTAGTGTTTTTATTTTTTCACTATTTACAATAGGAACAGGAATGGCAATTTTACAAGTAGTTATAAACCCATTACTTAGAGTTGCCGGTGGGGAAGAACATTATGCTTTTACATCCGTTCTTGCTCAATTAATTTTTGGTGCAGCATCATTTATAAGTCCTAAAATTTATTCTTGGTTAGTAACAAACATAAATAATAACAGGCATGGTTTTTTTATAAAAACACTTTCGGATTTAACACCTGAAAGTATGTCGTGGATATCAATTTATTGGTTATTTGCAATTGCTAGTTTAATAATGATTGTTTTAATTTTGTTCTTTTCTTTTCCCAAAATAGAGCTTAAAGAAGACGAAAAAGTCGGAACAAAAGAAAGTTATTTAGATTTATTCAAAAACAAGTTAGTTATTCTGTATTTTCTGGGGATTTTTGCCTATGTAGGTGCAGAGCAAGGCATTTCATATTGGATGTCAAAGTTTCTGCAAGTTTATCATGGATTTGATTATGAAACAGTTGGGGCAAATTCAGTTGGGAATTTTTGGGGTCTGCTTACAATAGGCGGAATAATTGGTTTGGTTTTACTAAAATTAATTGACAGTAAATTAGTGCTTAAAATATTTACAATTCTTGCTCTTCTAAGTTTAACTGGTGCATTATTCGGAACAGCACAAATTTCTTTATATTCATTTCAACTTAGCGGATTGTTTTTATCTGTAATGTATCCTATAATAATTTCATTAGCTTTAAATTCTATTTTAACGCATCACGGTTCATTTGCCGGAATTTTAATGACAGGAATAATGGGTGGTGCAGTTGTTCAGCTTTTAATAGGTTTTTTAAGCGACATTACATCTTTAAAAACAGGAATGTTCTTAAATTATTTAGCACTTGCCTATGTTTTAAGTATTAGTTTTTGGGCTAAGCCAATTATAAAAAATAAGACTATTAAACTAAAAAACAATTAAAATATTCTAATAATAAGACACAAACGACAAAAATATTGACACCAAAAAGCACGAACTAAAACAACACATACAAATTACATAATACTAGACACATGAAAAAAAATATTATTTTACTTATTATTTTATTTCCTTTTTTTTCATTTTCACAAAATGTTACAATTAATAGCACAGGAAATACAGGAAATGCCTCTGCAGGTTTAGATGTTGATTTTAATAATAAGGGTTTATTAATTCCCAGAATTGCACTTACGGGAAGCAATGATGTTGCTACTATTTCAAGTCCGGCAACGGGTTTGTTAATTTACAATACTGCAAATATTGCCGGAGCAAATTCTGTGGTTAAGGGATTTTATTATTGGAACGGTAGTAAATGGTTGCAAATTACCGATGCCCAAAATAATAAGGATTGGCATTTATACGGAAATTCAGCAACATCGTCTGCTACTGATTTTATTGGTACTACTGATGCCCAAGATTTGGTTTTTAAGACAAATAATACTGAGTTCATCAGACTCACTCAAAAAGGACAAATTAAAATTACTAATACAGGAAATTCTGTTTTTATTGGTAACGGGGCAGGAGATAATGATGATTTAACAGATAATTATAATGTTTTTGTTGGAAATATGTCAGGCTTTACAAATACTGCTGGTGGATATGCTACTGCGGTAGGATACAATTCATTATATTCCAATTCAACCGGTGATTATAACACGGCAATTGGAGGAAATGCACTTTACACCAATTCAACAGGAAATCAAAATACAGCAACAGGTTTTCAAGCAATGTATGCCAATACGATAGGTAGTTATAATGCCGCTTTTGGTATTAATTCAATGAATGGAAATACAGAAGGAAATTACAACTCAGCTTTTGGTGCTTATTCATTATATACAAATACAACAGGAGGACAAAACTCTGCCGATGGTTATTATGCTCTATACTCAAACACAACCGGAGAGCAGAATACAGCAAATGGAAACAATTCATTAAAATCTAATACAACGGGTAATTTGAATACGGCAGTTGGGTTTCAATCATTATACACAAACAATGATGCTCATTGGAATGTTGCTGTTGGAGCCAATGCTTTATATTCTAACGCTTCAGGAAAGCATAATATAGGAATTGGGTTTCAGTCATTATATAGCAATACGGCTGATTATAATGTTTCTATTGGAAATAATTCGCTATATAGTAATTCAAGCGGACAAATGAATACCGCTGTCGGATTTCAAACTTTAAATGCAAATACAACAGGATCGTATAATGTTGCTGTTGGCACAAATTCATTGCTTGTAAATACAGAAGGAGCTGATAATATAGCAATAGGTTATCAAGCACTAAAAAGTAATATAACGCATAATAATTCAACTGCTGTGGGGCATAATGCTTTACAAACAAGCAATGGAGATGGCAATACGGCTTTAGGATATAATGCAGATACAAATGTTAGTTATTTGTACAATGCAATGGCTTTGGGATATAATGCAGTAGTAACCGGAGCAAGTAAAGTACGAGTTGGAAATACTTCCGTAACAGAAATTGGTGGACAAGTAGCTTGGTCAACCTTATCAGATGGACGTGTTAAAAATAATATTAAAGAAGATATTCCCGGATTGGCTTTTATTATAAAATTAAGACCAATTAGTTACCATATAGATGTAGATAAACAAAATCAATTAATCGATGTAAAGTCAGATAAGTTCAAAGGGAAATATGATATTGAACAAATAAAATTCTCCGGTTTTATAGCACAGGAAGTTGAACAAACAGCAAAAAATATAAATTATGATTTCAGTGGAATACATAAACCGCAACATTCAAAAGATTTATATTCAATTTCGTATGCCGAATTTGTAGTTCCATTAGTGAAGGCAGTACAGGAACAACAAATAGAGATAAATGATTTAAAAAAAGTTATTCAAGACTTAAAATCTGAACTAAAAGAAATGAAAAAATAATAGGAATTTTTTGGTTTATGCAATAGATTATTTATTTGGTTTTAACTTTATAAATTAGCAATAAAAGAAAAAATAAAATTTCTTCCGGGAGCAGCAATACCGGAGGAATACGGACGGTATCTATAATCAAAAATATTTTCAACAGCTGCTTTGACAGTAAGTGTTTTATTTATTTTCCATAAAGAGTTTATATTAAAGGTGTACCAAGAAGGAGAATATGGATTACCCTTATTATCAATAGCATACATATATTTTTTATTTTTTTCAGATTCAGCTAAATTCTCAGCCGAAATTTGAGTATTATATTCAGAATACAAATCGAATTTAAATCTATTTTTCTTAAATATTAAATGTGTAGTTCCAAATTCAGGAGCTACATGCCTTAATGGTTTTTTTTCAGAATCTAAGCCTTTTGTATATGTATAATTTGAAGTTAAATTAAGTTTTTCAAATAATTCTGCTTTTAATGAAATTTGAAAACCATAAATAATTGCATTATCAGCATTAACAATCGCTTGAACTTTACTCATTTCCCCGTCATATAAAACAGAGTCTTGTCCATTAAAAGTATAGTCTTTCCTAATTAATGCATTATTCAAGAAAGTATAAAATACGGAAGCATCAAGTTTAATCTTATTATTTATTATTTTTACAATCCCAAAATCCGTATTATATGCAAGTTCTGGTTTTAAATTATCATTAGGTACAATAACTCTTCCGGGTTCAGAATCAAAAACTTTTGCCATATCGTCTATATTTGGTGCTCTGAATCCTGAAGATAAATTAACACTTATTTGCCAAGTATCAGGTCTAAAAACAAAACCGGCACTTCCATTAAAAGCAGCTAAATTTAAATCTATTACATCGAAATAAAAATCATAAAATACTGTATCTAATTTTGCATAAGCATAAATTCTATTATATCTTATTCCACTACTAAAAGTTATTTTTTTTGTAATATTCTTCTTAAAAGAAATATAGGAAGCAAAGCTCGAATAAGTAGAATTATTAGGGTAACGACTTGCAACAATTGTTTCAGTACCATCATTAATATTAACTTTTTTTCCTGATGAGAAGACTTTATTTAAAACAAATTCTGTCCCATAAAAAAGATATGATTTATTTTTAAGTTTCTTTTCAAAATCAAGATTTGCAGAAAAAGCCTTAACATTTTCATATCTTTTTCTTATTTCTGAATTGCCAAATTTTCTGTCATGTCTGCTTTCAGAATAATCTTGTTTTGCTAATACTAATTTTGCATTCGAAAACAATATTGTTTCTTTTGTTTTTTTAAAAGTAAAATTACTCATCAGCCATTGTTGTGGACCATAGAACCATTCTGCGTATTTTAATTTCCCTTTGCTATATTGCAAAAGCCTGTCATAACGAGGAACATTTGATGTTTTTGAATAATGAAAACCATAAGTTAAATTCCAGAACTTATTAGGCTTAAAACTAACTTTCTGCATTAAATTAATTTGATTATATCCTGAAAATTTTTGAATATTTCCATTTGTATTTTTCACAACAATATCAGCACCTTCTGTTGTTTCAACATATTCTGTTCTTTTATATTCTTCATTTCCAACATTTCCCATTTTTAAATCATCAAAATTACTGTATGAAAAACTTGTAATACTTGAAAAATTTTTTTTACTCAAATTAAAATCAATATGCACTGTTTTTTCATTATTTGCTGACGAAAATCTCATCATTGCATTCCCTGAAAACTTAAGGCTATCATGCTTTAAGAAACGTGGTTTTAAAGTATGGAAATCCATTACACCGCCAAGAGCATCACTACCATATACAACTGAACCGGGTCCAAAAATAATTTCGGAGTTTTCAATACTGTTTGCATCTAATGAAATAACATTTTGCAAGTTCCCACTTCTAAAAATTGCATTATTCATTCTTACACCATCAACGACAAGCAACACTCTGTTTGCTGAAAAACCTCTAATCATAGGGCTTCCTCCTCCAAGTTGACTTTTTTGAATAAAAACTTCACCAGACATTTTCAATAAATCGGCAACTGTTTGAGAATTATTAAATGTTATTGTTTTTTTTGAAATTACATTAATTCTGTTAGGGACTTCATTTTTATTTTGTTCCCAACTGTTTGCAGAAATCACAACTTCATTGAGATTTAGTGTACTTTCTGTTAATTTAACAGTAAAATTGTTATTTTTAATTTCTTCATATGAAATATGAATATCTTTATAAGAAGTATGCTTAAAAACAATCTCCTTATTATCAACAAATTCACTTACATCAGCTTTTCCCTTAAAATTTGTAAGGACAGAATGAAAATCGTTATAAATAATAACGTGCTCAATTGGTTTCATACTTTCATCAACAACAAAAACTTTTTGTGAAAATGAATTTAAAGAAAAAAGAAAAAAGAAAAATACTAAAAATAACTTATTCATTAATAAAATTTAGATATAAATAGATTTTAAGAAAAAAAAATGCACTAAACCAATTTGTTATGGTCAAGTGCATTTCACTATACAAATATTAAGCCTTAATCTCCCGAAGTCATAGAAATAATAAACTCTTCATTACTTCTAGTTCTCATTAATCTTTCTTTCATAAATTCCATAGCTTCAACAGGATTCATATCTGCCAAATATTTTCTTAAAATATACATTTTACTAAGTAAATCTTTTCCAAATAATAGATCTTCTCTTCTTGTACCGGAAGCTGTAATATTAACAGCAGGATATATTCTTTTATTTGACAAATTGCGGTCTAATTGAAGTTCCATATTTCCTGTTCCTTTAAATTCTTCAAAAATTACTTCATCCATTTTTGAACCTGTATCAATCAAAGCAGTTGCAATAATTGTTAAAGAACCTCCATTTTCAATATTTCTGGCTGCCCCAAAAAACCTTTTTGGTTTATGCAGTGCATTTGCTTCTACCCCACCCGACAGAACTTTCCCCGAAGATGGAGAAACAGTATTATATGCTCTTGCTAATCTGGTAATTGAATCTAAAAGAATAACAACATCATGTCCGGATTCCACTAATCTTTTTGCTTTGTGAATTACCATCTCAGAAACTTTCACATGCCTGTCTGCCGGCTCATCAAATGTTGAAGCAACAACTTCTGCATTTACACTTCGCTCCATGTCTGTAACTTCTTCCGGACGTTCATCTATAAGAAGAACAATCATATACACCTCAGGATGATTATCCGAAATAGCATTTGCAATTTCTTTAAGCAAAACGGTTTTTCCTGTTTTTGGTTGAGCAACAATTAGGCCTCTTTGACCTTTTCCAATAGGTGAAAACAAGTCTATTACTCTAGCTGAAAGTGATGGTTTATTGCCTGTTATATTAAACTTTTCATCTGGAAAAAGGGGAGTAAGGTGTTTAAAATGAATTCTATCTCTAATATTCTCAGGTTTTCTTCCGTTTATACCATCAACTTTAATTAGAGGAAAATATTTTTCGCTGTCTTTTGGAGGTCTTATTTGACCTTTTACAGTATCTCCTGTTTTTAAACCAAAAAGTTTTATTTGGGATTGCGAAACATAAATATCGTCAGGTGAATTAAAATAATTATAGTCTGCCGATCTTAAAAATCCATATCCGTCTGGCATAATTTCTAAAACACCTGAACTTTGAATAATTGCATCAAACTCGTGTTTTGGATTAAAACTTTTGTTTCTATTATTGTCTGGATGTTTTTTATGCTTATTATTTTGATTTGAATTATTATCTTTCTTAATATGCCTGTTTTCTGGCTTATTTTCATTTTTTTTATCTTGAAATTTATTCTCAGGTTTATTATCTTGTTTTTTTTCGAAAGTTTTGTATTCTTTTTTCTTTTCGTGTTGTTTATTCTCCGGTTTTTTCTCGTCTGTACGCCTTTCAACAGGTTTTCTTTGTTTTTGTTTGATAGGAGATGATGTTCTTTCTTCTTTTTTATTATCAGAAGGCTTCTGTATAATTATTGGATTTTTTTTCTCCGATTTTTTTTCTTCCTTTAGATTCTTTTTATTTTCAGTTGATTTTTCTTTCTCCTGAAAATCTCTATTACCTTTCTGAGGCTGTTTTTTTTGTTTTACAGGTTTTCTTGTATTAGTTTTTCTTTCTTTATTTTTTTCAGAAGAGGGTTGAGTCCCTTTAATTGCTGCTTGATCTAAGATTTCATAAATCAAGTCTTGTTTTTTAAATTTGTCAATTTTCTTAATGTCAAGTCCTTTTGCTATTTCACGCAAGTCAAGAACCTTCATTTTTTGAAGTTCTAAAATGTCGTACATTTATATTTTTTTAATTATTTAATTAGTTTTCTTAGTAGTATTTGTTTATTGTAGATTTATTGTATAGTAGTCTGTATATCAAATATTAATCTGGATATTATTTTATAGAATATAGTTTGAAGAATATATAAATATTGAAATTACGATATTATCGCAGGTATTCAAATTTTTAAAATATGATTAAGTGATTAAATTCAGGTATGAAACTAATAATTCGTTTCAAATATATTGCAAGTATAATGATAAAGTTTGAAATGAAAAAAATATTTTAGTTTTTTTTATCTATTTTCGGCAATTCTTTAAAAACTGAACTAAAAATGAAAGAAATTATTCTAGAAATAAGAGATTTCCTGAAAAAAGATTTTAATATTTATGCCTATTTATATACATTCCTTTTTCTTGCTATCGCTATATATCTCAACTACAAATATGACTTTGAAGATAGCTATGTTGACAAAAACTATGGAAAATTAAGTGGTTTTTGGGCTTATCCACTATTTTACATAACACCTTATTATGCAGTAATAATTCCTGTACTTTTCATAAAAAAACAACAACACAAACTAAAGCAAACAGAGTTTTGGGTAAAAAGTTTAATCTTTTTTGGAACATTTGGTGTTTTTATAGCTTTTTGGCAATACCGTTCATTTTTTGACTTTTCACAATTTAAAGGAGGGGAAAGATATTTTTCTATCAGAATAATGGAAGAACTCAAAAGAATTATTCCTTTTTTTATTATTTTCTTTGCAGTTAAATCATATTACGATAAAAAAGATAAACACTTATATGGATTAAGATACAAAGGTATGAATTACAGACCTTTCTTTTTAATGCTAATACTTATGATTCCATTAATTGCATTAGCATCTTTTCAGCCGGATTTTCAGCAATCTTATCCTCAATATAAATTTTGGAACAGAGAACCCGTATTTGGATTAAGCCAATTACAAACAATTAGCATTTTTGAACTTGCCTACGGAACAGACTTCATTAGTGTAGAACTCATGTTCAGGGGAGCATTAATTATTGGGATGTCAAAAGTTTTGGGAAGAGAAGCAGTGCTCCCAATGGCAGCAGCATATGTAATTATTCATTTTGGAAAACCTGCAGGCGAAGCAATAAGTTCTTTTTTTGGTGGTTTTATTTTGGGTGTTCACGCCCTTGCTAAAAGAAATATTTTTGGAGGAATAATTATTCATGTAGGAATAGCTTATTTTATGGAAATAGGGGCTATATTGCAACATTATTATGGGTAATTTTAATTGCAAATCTAAATATACTTTAAAACTTAATATTTTTAAAAACAACAAAAATGCGAATAGATATATTAACAGTCCTCCCAGAATTATTAGAAAGTCCTCTGCAACATTCAATTGTAAAAAGAGTGCAAGAAAAAGGACTCGCAGAAATACATATACATAATTTAAGAGATTTTACAACAGACAAACACAAAAAAGTTGACGACTATGCGTTTGGTGGCGAAGCAGGAATGGTTATGATGATTGAACCTGTTGATAATGCAATTTCACATTTAAAATCTCAAAGAACATACGATGAAATAATTTACACTTCTCCAGATGGAGAAAAATATAACCAGAAAACTGCAAATAATTTTTCATCTTTTAAAAATATTTTAATACTCTGCGGACATTACAAAGGAATTGACCAAAGAATTAGAGATGAATACATTACAAAAGAAATATCTATTGGAGATTATGTGCTTACAGGTGGTGAGTTGGCAGCAGCAGTAATTATTGACAGTATTGTAAGATTAATACCCGGTGCAATTTCTGATGAAACATCTGCCCTCTCAGATTCTTTTCAAGACAATCTTTTAGCACCTCCCGTTTATACAAGACCTTCTGAATATAAAGGACTTAAAGTCCCCGATATTTTACTTTCAGGTAACTTTAAAAAAATTGATATTTGGAAAATGCAACAAGCAGAAGAAAAAACTCAAAAACTAAGACCAGACTTATTAGATGACTAATTTTTATTCTTAGAAAAATTTAAATAAATTTGTAGCAAAACATTGTTGAATTATTTTCTGTATATTTCAATAATTTTGTAATATAAAAATTAAAATAATCTCATAATGAAATTAACAAAATTATACTACACAATTGGCGAGATTGCTGAAATGTTCAATGTAAACGTTTCTCTTATAAGATATTGGGAAAATGAGTTCAGTATTTTAAAACCAAAAAGAAACAAAAAAGGAAACAGGCTTTTCACTCCCGAAGATGTAAATAACTTACATTTAATTTATCACCTAGTAAAAGAAAAAAGATTAACTTTAGAAGGAGCTAAACTAAAACTAAAAGAAAATAAAAACTCTACTATTCAAAATTTTGAAGTTGTTAAAAAACTAAAAAACATTAAATCAATGCTTATTGAAATTAGAGATTTAGTTTAATACATAATATTCCAACTACTTTTAAAACAATTAATCTTTCTATAAAAACTCATAAAATGAAGAAACTGATATTTTTAATAATTTTATTTGCATCTGTTTCTATTTCTGCCCAAGAAAACTACATACAACAAATTGAGCCACCAAATTGGTGGGTAGGAATGAAAAATTCAAATTTGCAATTACTTATTCATGGCAAAAAAATTGCAGATTCAAAAGTGCAAATAATTTCTGATAAAGTTAAACTTCTAAAAGTTAATAGGATTGAAAATCCAAATTATTTATTTGTGGACATACAAATAAACAAAGATGCAAAACCCGGTACTTTTGACATAATTTTTACAAACGGTAAAGTTCTTACAAAACACAAATATGAGCTAAAAAAAAAATCAAACAGAAAAAGAGGTTTTTCAAGTGCCGATTTCATTTATTTATTAATGCCGGACAGATTTGCAAATGGGAACACTAAAAATGACACAGCTGTCGGGATTCTTGAAAAAGCAAACAGAAAAGACCCAAACGGCAGACATGGTGGTGATATCGAAGGTGTTATAAACAATTTAGATTATATAAAAAACTTGGGAATAACAGCACTATGGCTAAATCCAACAATAGAGAACAATAATCCTAAATATTCTTATCATGGTTATGCAATAACAAATTTTTATAAAACAGACCCACGTTCCGGCACAAACCAAGATTACAAAAAACTTGCAGATGAACTTCATAAAAAAGACATGAAGTTGATAATGGATATGATATTTAATCATTGCAGTATAAACCATTGGTGGATGAAAGATTTACCAATGAAAAATTGGGCAAATACAAATCCTGATTATCGTTCAAATTTCAGAGGTAGTACAATTCCGGATATTCACGCATCAAAAAACGATAGAAAAAGAATGACACAAGGTTGGTTCGACGGACATATGCCTGATTTAAACCAGCACAACACCTTTCTTGCAAACTACCTGATACAAAACAGCTTATGGTGGATAGAATTTGCAGATTTAGATGGAATTAGAATGGACACACAGCCCTACCCTTTTAAAGACTTTATGGCCGATTGGGCAAAAAAAGTACATGAAGAATACCCTGATTTCACTTTGCTAGGAGAAACTTGGTTGCAAAAACCTGCCTTTACTGCATATTTTAGTGGAAATAGTCCAATTTCCGCTAATTATAATTCAAACCTTAATTCAACAACAGACTTTCCTCTTTATTACGCAACCAGAGATGCCTTTAACCAAAATGACAGTTGGACAGATGGATTATCTTCAATATACTACATTCTTGCACAAGATTTTTTATATAAAAATGCAGGAAACAATCTAATTTTTTTAGACAACCATGATTTAGACAGGTATTTCACTTCCGTGGGTGAAGATATTAGCAAGTTGAAAATGGGTTTAGCGTTTTTATTAACTTGCAGAGGTATTCCAATGCTTTATTACGGAACAGAAATTCTTACAACCGGACATGAACATGATGGACACGGACATATAAGAACAGATTTTCCGGGAGGATGGACAAATGATAAAACTAATGCTTTCTCAAAAGAAGGAAGAACAAAAGAACAAAACGAAATTTACAATTACATTAAAAAAATTGCAGATTTTAGAAAAACAAATAAAGCTATTACCAAAGGTAAACTTTTACATTTTGTTCCAGAAAACAATGTATATGTATATTTTAGATATACAGAAAATGAGGCAGTTATGATTCTCCTAAACAATAATAGTTCAGAAAAAAGAACTGTTGACTGCAAACGTTTTAATGAAATTTTGAAAGGCTATTCAAGTGGAAAAGACATAATTTCTGAAAAGATTTATAGTCTTGATAAAATTACAATAGATAAAAAATCATCATTAATTATTCAACTTAAAAAATAATTTATTAAAAAAGATTTTGAAAACTGGAAGGAAAACATCAAACAAGTTATTGATATGTTAGTTATAAAGATAAAAAAAAACTACTCAATTAAGAGTAGTTTTTCAGTTTTCCTTGTTTGTTAATTTAGATTAATAAGTTTTTGGTTTAGGTTAATAAAATCTCATAAATCTTTTGTTAATTGTTTAATTATGTTTGTTTAACTATGAGATGATAATTATGTATTTATTCCATAAAAAAACTTATAAAATATTAAATATTTTTACAATAAACATAACATACTATAAACATGAACGTTACAAATTAAGGCTATTTACATTTTATTAAATCATTTAATGCAATATAAAAAAACTTCAATAAAAAATTGGGCAAGTGACGACAGACCAAGAGAAAAACTTTTAAATAAAGGAATAGATAGTTTATCTGATGCTGAATTAATTGCAATATTAATAGGTTCCGGAAATAGAAAAGAATCTGCTGTTGAACTATCAAAAAGAATATTGTCTGAAACCCAAAATAATCTTAACAGCTTAGCAAAACTAAATGTTAATGAACTTCAAAAATTTAAAGGAATTGGTGAAGCAAAAGCAATTTCAATAATTGCCGCATTAGAAATAGGCAAAAGAAGAAAAATCTCAGAAGTAATTGAAAGAAAGAAAATTAGAAATAGCAAAGATATTTTTCAAATTTTCGGACATAAATTAGGCGACTTACCATACGAAGAATTTTGGTTGATTTTAATGAACAGAGCAAACAAAATTATGGAAATAAAAAAAATTAGCTCAGGTGGTGTTTCAGGTACAGTAATTGACATAAAAATAATTTTGAAAGCTGCAATTGAAAAAACAGCATCAAGCATAATTGTTTGCCATAACCATCCTTCCGGCAATACAAAACCCAGCAATTCAGATATTTCAATTACAAAAAAATTAAAAGACGCTTGCAAAACTATTGATGTTTCATTACTTGACCATGTAATTGTTTCTTACTCAAACTATTACAGCTTTGCAGATGAAGGTATTATATGATGATGTATAATTCAACTTTTAGAATTTCTCACATTATTGTCTGGACAAAATATAAAAAAATGGCTAAAACCCATGCAAAAACAATCTTTAAGAAATTAACTTAACACGGATTACAAAAGTATTTTATCATTGAATAATTATTAAATTATATCATTAAAATATATAGATAATAAACAATTACTCTTCATAAAAGATTAGGAGAACCATTTTTTTATAATTATATAATTATATTCGCATCTTTAAAATTTAAATATGGGCAAATTTTCAAAAATAATAAAAAAGTTTCCTGGAGTATTTTGGGTAGCTAACACAATGGAGATGTTTGAACGTGTGGCATGGTACGGTCTTTTTTCCGTATTGGCACTATATCTTACAAATTCAACTGACACAGGAGCATTAGGTTTTTCCCAAAGCCAAAAAGGTTTAATGATGGGAATTGTTACTGCAGTACTATATCTTTTGCCTGTTATAACAGGTGCAATTGCGGATAAAATAGGTTACAAAAAGATATTAATTATTGCATATTCAATTTATGCTTCAGGATATTTTATGATGAGCTATTTTACAGAATATTATTCAGTTTTTGCCGCTTTCCTATGGGTTGCAATAGGAGCAGCATTATTTAAACCTATAATTTCTGCAACAATTGCTAAAACTACAGATGATGAAACTTCTTCAATAGGTTTCGGGATTTTTTATATGATTGTTAATATTGGAGGATTTATTGGTCCTTTTATTGCTTCAAAACTTAGACATATGAACGATAATACAGGTTGGAAATTTGTTTTTTATATGTCAATAGCTGCATTAGTTATTAACTTACTTATTGTTATTTTATTCTACAAAGAACCAGATAGAGAGAAATCCAAGAGCAAACTCCTTGACACCATAAAAACGTCATTATCAAATATTTATATCGCCCTAAAAGATAAAAAACTATTAATTTTCTTATTTATAATGATTGGTTTCTGGACAATGTTTAATCAACTTTTTTACACATTACCTAATTTCATTAACCAATGGATTGATACTTCTGCTTTGTACAATTCAATTCATAAGATTTCTCCCTGGTTAGCAAGTTTCTTAGGAACAAAACAGCATGATATTGCACCTGAAATGCTAATTAATTTAGATGCAGGATTAATTGTTCTACTACAAATCATTGTTTCTACAATTGTTATGAAACTAAAATCTGTAAATGCGATTATAACAGGAATAATTATTAATGCAATTGGAATAGGTTTAACATTTGCAACAAACAATCCTTTTTATTTAATTTTTGGAATTTTTATTTTTGCAATAGGCGAAATGGCAAGTTCTCCAAAATTTACTGAATATGTTGGAAAAATTGCTCCAAAAGGAAAAGAAGCTCTTTACATGGGAACTTCATTTTTACCGGTTGCAGCAGGAAATTTCTTTACAGGATTTTTATCGGGAAATGTTTATCAGAACTTATCTGATAAAACTTCTCTACTAAAAATAGAAATTGTAGAAAGGGGATTAGAAATACCTGAAATAAGCAAAAATTTTACCCAAAATCAATTTTTTGAAGAAGCTGCTAAACAAATGAATTTTTCTAGCATTGAACTTACTCAATACTTATGGGATACATACAATCCCTCACAAATATGGTATATTTTCAGTGCAATAGGAATTGCAACTGTTATAGGTTTGCTTATTTATGATAAATTTATTTTGAAAAATAAATAAATGAATTCCATTCAGGAAGTTAAATACGTAAAGAACAAAGATATAGATTACAATTTATGGGACAAATGTATTTCGCAATCTCAAAATGGAAATGTATTTGCTTACTCTTGGTATCTAGATTCTGTTTGTAAAAACTGGGACGCAATAATAGTTGGAAAATATGTTGCTGTTATACCTCTTCCTTTTAAAAACATTACAAAAATACATGGCTTTTTTCAACCAGTTTTTTTCAGTAAAACAAATTTATTTACTTCTAACAATATATCCTCTAAAACTTTAATTGAAATACAAAAAAAAATTCATTCTAATTTCAAATTTATAAATATAGAAACTGAGAATTTCAATCTTTTTGAAAAAGTAAAACATTCTCATAAAGAATCTTTTAAACTTGATCTAATAAGTCCTTACACTATAATTAAAAAGTCATTTTCTAAGGAGTTCAACAAAAACATTGAAATTGCAAAAAAAAATAAAATATCTTATAATAACGGTATTTTGCCTAATGGTTTAGTCCTTCTTTCCTCTATTGAAGATAATTTCAACAAAAAAACAAATGATAAATTAAGATTACTATCAGCAGTTTCATTAAGGAAAAATAAAGGTAAAATTATAGGGGCTTTTAACGATAAGAACATATTAATTGCAGCAATTCTGCTTATTTCTTCTCATAATACCGTAAATATTGTTTATTCTGTACAATCAAAAGAAGCAAAAAACAAAAAAGCACTTTGCGGATTAATAAATAACTATATTGAAAATAATTCTGAAACTGCAATTACTCTTGATTTCTTTGGAATAAATTCAAATCACATAAACTTACAAAATGAAATTGGAGCAAAAAAATATCCTTATTATAATTTCAGAAAAAGGTTTCTTTTTTAGTTTTGCAAAAAATAACTTCATTAATATTATTTAAAAAGATGTTTTTCTCAATAGTTATCCCCACATTTAAGCGAAAAGAAGACGTAAAAGAGTTTCTTGAAAGTATGACAAAACAAACTGAAAGTAATTTTGAAGTTCTTATTGTTGATGCTAGTCCGGATAATTCTGTGAAAGATGTTGTAAATTTCTATTCAGAAAAAGTTTCTGTAACTCATTTCCACAAAAAAGGCCTTGGAATAAGCCCTTCAAGAAATCTTGGTTGCAAAAATGCAAAAGGAGATTTCTTTATTTTTATTGATTCAGACTGTATTGTTCCGCCGGATTACATTAAAAAAGTTAATCAGTTTCTTAAAAAAAATAAAGTTGATGGTTTTGGAGGACCCGATGATGCTGAAAAATCATTTTCTAATGTTCAAAAAGCAATAAATTATGCCATGACTTCTATGCTCACAACAGGAGGCATTAGAGGAAAAAAAGTACATGCAGGTAAATACCAACTTAGAGGCTTTAATATGGGAGTTTCAAGAAATGCTTTTTTTTCAGTAAACGGATACAGCAATTTAAAAGTTGCCGAAGATATAGATTTAAGTATGCGACTTCATGCAAAAGGATATAAAACATCTCTAATTCCGGATGCAAAAGTTTTTCACAAAAGAAAAATAAATTTTAAAAAATTTGCAACTCAATTATTCTTACATGGTAAAGCAAGAATAGACCTCCAAATGCGACATGGCACTGCTTTAAAACCTATCTTTTTTTTACCAAGTTTGTTTGTTATTTACATTGCCTTAGGGTGGATTTCATTTTTTATAAATCCTTTTCTTTTTTATTTGTATTTAGCATCTCTTTCATTAATTGCAATAATATTTTTTTCTGATGCAAGTATTAAAAACAAAAGTATTAAAATTGGGATGTTAAGTGTTTTTGCTTCTTTTATTCAATTATGTTCTTATGGGGCAGGAATTTTATATAATATTTTTAGAAGGCTTATTTTTAGAAAAAAAGATGAAAGCATTAGGCCTGCGAGCTTGAAAGTTTAAATAAACTTATTATAATCTTTTTTTCTAATATAAATTTCCTTTTCAACTTTTGCCACAATTTCATTTGCTGAATTTTTTATTTCTCCTGTAAAGATATATGTGTTTTTTCCTATAATATTAATTTCTTCTTTAATTTCTTTAAGTCTTGATTTCTTAATTTTAAAAACACCTTTTACAGTTCCTTTTCCGGGTTTCATAAAAATTATTTTTGCAGACTTATCCCAAATAACATATTCTTGCCCCAAATAATTCAACACAATAAAAACAAAAAATGGATCGGACATTGCATATAATGAACCTCCAAAATGAGTTCCAAATAAGTTTTTGTTAAACCATCTCATTTTTAGCTCAACTTCAAAACAAGTAAAATCTTTATTATACTTTTTTAGTTTAATTCCTGCACCTAAATAAGGCGGATATAGTGATATCCGCCTCATAATTTGTTTTATATTTTTAGGATTCATTTTATTTTTGGCTTAAAGTAAATTCTCTACCCTTATCCAAAGCTTCAATATTTTTATCAACAATGTCTTGCCCTTTTTTACCAAAAATTGCTTTCAAAGCATCCTTAAAACTATCATATTCCATATCTATATATGGCGATGCAGCACCAAGCATTACAATATTTGAAGATCGTATAGATTTTAATTCCTTTGCAATTGCATCTGCATCAATTATTATATGATTTTTTACTTTTCTTATTTCATTAAAAATATCTTCCAAATCCGGATAGTTAGAAATATTATTGAAAGGTTTTGAATTTGTAATTAACCAACCATCTGGTTTTAAAAATGATATATACCTTAAACATTCCATCGGTTCAACCGAGATAATTACATCAGCTTTTCCTTTTGCAATTAAATCTGATGCAACCGGCTTGTCTGATACTCTCATATTTGATGAAACATCGCCACCTCTTTGGCTCATTCCATGAACCTCAGATTGTTTCATATACAAACCTTTTTGCAATGCAGCTGTTCCTATTGTTGCAGCAATTGACAAAATGCCTTGCCCGCCTACTCCTGATAATATTATGTCTGATTTCATATTTTTATTTTTATTTCACGCAAAGTTCGCAAATAATTTCGCAAAGCACGCAAAAAATTTTTATAAGTTATTAATATATTTTTCTAAAACTATTCCTTTATTTTTGTTTCACGCAAAGTTCGCAAATAATTTCGCAAAGCACGCAAAAGGTTTTTGTTTTTTTCTCTTAGCATTCTCTGCGTTTAAATCTTTGCAGTCTGCGTGAACTTTCTTTGTTTTTGTTTCACGCAAAGTTCGCAGAGTTTTTCGCAAAGCACGCAAAAGTTTTTATAAATTATTTATTAATATTTTTCCTCAATCTATTATTCATTATAAAGTTTATTTTTCTTAAACTATTTATTTGTTTTTGTTTCACGCAAAGTTCGCAAATAATTTCGCAAAGCACGCAAAAGGTTTTTGTTTTTTTCTCTTAGCATTCTCTGCGTTTAAATCTTTGCAGTCTGCGTGAACTTTCTTTGTTTTTGTTTCACGCAAAGTTCGCA
>CAMZKV010000021.1 GCA_947311445.1 uncultured Chlorobiota bacterium
ATATTGTAAAAGTTGATAAAAATATATTCAAATAAATTAGGCAAGTAGATAAAATTCTTTAAAATTATTTTGGCTCCATAAACTTATATGATTGTATTCTAAGATTATTTTGAGAGTTGGGGAAAGTTTTCTCTGGGCGTTTTCTTACTTTTTCAATCTCCTTTTTAAGGTGGTTTAAGTGTTATGGTTAAACCACACTACACCAAAACGTAAAAAAAAGAGGTGGATGATCGACTACGAAAACGCGAGGGTACGAACTCCCCCTATAGTATTTTGAGAAAGCCGAAAAAGCCTTAGAATACTTTCGAAAAACATCTTAGGATACGATGTAAAAAGACTTTAAATACTCAGAAAAAGGTTGAAAATAATTAGAATACGGCAGAAAAATGGCTTAGAATATATAGAAAAACATCTTGAAAAACGGTTAAAAATGTCTTCGACTATAGCAAAAAAAAAAAGTTTTGAAATACAGAAACATTATATAAACGGAAACTAATAAAGGAAGCATGGAAAGAAATTAATAAAGCTCAAAAATTAGCAAAAAAACATGAACGTTTTGGATTGTTAATTCAAATTCTTGAATGGAAAAAAAATATTGGATTTCATATTGATACATTTACAAGAGATGATTATTCAGAACTCTCAATAATTGAGAAACAAATAATAAATCAACAGTTTATGTTTTTGAAAATGAAAAATTTATATATGGAAATTTTGAGTTTGAAAAAAGAACATGGATATTTTCCTAAAGACTACGACAAATCAAAGTTCACTAAATTTAGTCCTGAAATTCCCAAAGAAGTTATATCAAAAAGAACAATATTTTACTCAAGAATAACCAAAGCAATTTATTTTTGGATGCAAAAAAAACATGAAGAAGAATATGAATTAACCAAATTAAATATAAAAGAAGCAGATTCAGATGTTGATTATACTGAGTATTTAATTGGTCATCTTGAACATTTAACTTCATGTATTTGTAATGCTTCATTTTCTGAACTTATTTCAACTTTAAAAGAACTTAAAACAAAATATAAGAAAGGATATTTTGGCGAAAATTATAACCTTAAATTGAAACTTTTTTACTATGCAGCTACCTATGAAATAATGAGTTATGCATTTATGGGAAATGAGGTTTTATTAAGAAAAAAGGTTGATGAAGTTGAAAAAGAAATTTTGTTTTGGAAAAAAAATCTTTCGAAAGAAATGTACATAATTATATGCACAGCCCTAAAAACAGGCTATTTCTTTTTGGGAGATTATAAAAAATCAAAATTTTATATAAATAAAATACTTGTAAAGTCTAATAAAACCCTTAGAAAAGATGCTTTTGACGAAGCATTACTTATTAATCTCATAATAGTTTTTGATAAAAAAAATGATTACAATTATAAAAAAAGTGTTTTAAACAGTTCTCTTAAATATTTTAATAATAATAATATGAACAACAGTTTAGAGAATTTATTTGCAAAAGCATTACAAAAAAATATTTTTGATAAAGATATATATAAGAAAGTATACAAAAGTCTTGAAAATGAATTTGTAACAAATTTTTATAAATTAAAAGACGGAAGATTATATTCTGAAAGTTATTTACCCTTATATATTTGGTTGAAATCTAAAATAAAAAACAAAGATTTATTAACAGTAATGAAAAGTTGGAACGAAAATTCTTTATAATTTGTTCTAAACTATTCTTTTAATCTTATTTGCATCTTCAATCATTTTTGAAATTCCGGATTTATCATTTTCTGCAATTTTTAATTTAAATTCTTGAAGTTTCATTATATATGTATTTAAAACATCAACAACATTTTCAGAATTTTGGTTGAAAATGGGTGTCCACATCTCAGCAGAACTTTTGGCAAGTCGGACAGTTGAGCGAAAACCTCCGCCTGCCATATTAAAAATCTGTTTTTCGTCTTTTTCTTTGTCTAAAACAGTAAGTGCCAAAATAAATGAACTTATGTGTGAAATATGTGAAACATATGCTGCATGAACATCATGAGATTTTGCATCCATATATATCATTCTCATATTTAAGCTACCATACATATCTTCAACAATTCTCAATGCTTTTTTTGAGCTTTCGTGTTGGTTGCAAATAATTGCAGACTTACCATCATACATATGAGATATTGCAGCCCAAGGTCCTGAATATTCAGTTCCTGCCATTGGATGCGAGGCTACAAAATTTTTCCTTTTCGGATGATTTTTTACGAGCTTGCAAAGTCCATATTTTGTTGAACTTACATCTGTAACTATTTGATTATTAATCTTATCTAAAATACTTGGAAGAATTGCTTGAACAATATTCACAGGTGTTGATACAATAATAAGATCTGCAAGTTTTATACCTTCCTCCAAATTAACTATTTCATCAACCAAACCAATACTTTTTGCAGTTTCAGCGTGTAATTTATTCTTGTCAACCCCGTAAATAATATCAGCAAATTTTCTCTTCTTTAAATCTATTGCCATTGAACCTCCAATTAATCCTAAGCCTATAATTGTTACTCTCATCTTATTGTTTTAAATTAAATTCTGTTATTTTAAAAACCTTAAAATCTATAAAAAACTAAATTATTTTTATCATTTCTTTTTAATATCATAAAGAACTTTAAAAAAAACTTGAGTTTTGCTACATAATGAAATTCGTATATATTTTTGACCTTGTGAACCAAAAATTTCTCCGGGACTAATAAATATTCTATATTTTTTTAGTAAATAATCTGAAAATTGATAACTTGAATCAAAATTACTTGGTATTTCTGCCCAAACAAACAATCCTCCAATTTCTTTATCAAATTTACAATTTAAAAGCTCTAAAATTTCCCAAACTATTTTTTGTCTTTTTTTATATTCCAAATTCAAATTCTTATACCAAGAATTTTCAACTTTAAGAGCAGAAATTGCAGCTTGTTGAATTGGCAAAAACATTCCCGAAATCATATTTGATTGAATTTTCTGAATAGGTTTTAAATACTCTTCATTTCCAAAAACTGCTCCCACACGCCATCCTGCCATATTATGAGATTTGCTTAATGAATTAAGCTCAATTGCTGTATCAAAAGCTCCTTTCACTGATAAAATACTTAAATAATCTTCATTTAAAATGAAATTATACGGATTATCATTACAAATTAATATATTGTTCTCTTTTCCAAAACTAATTAATTCTTCAAAGAAATATTTTGTGGCTTTTTGTCCGGTTGGCATATTAGGATAATTTATCCACATAATTTTAACTTTTGATAAATCTTTTTTTCTAAGTTCGTTAAAATCCGGATAAAAGTTATTTTCTTTTTTTAAATTATAAAGAATTGGTTTTGCTCCAACAATCTCTGTTACAGACGAATAAGTCGGATATGAAGGATTAGGAATCAATACTTCATCATCTGCATTTAAAAATGCTTTTGAAATATACATAATCCCAATTTTTGACCCCATTACAGGCAAAACTTCATTTTCAGGATTTATTTTAACACAAAAATATTTTTTATACCAATAAGAAAATGCTTCTCTTAATTCATAAATTCCTCTGTACGATTGATAAGAATGATTGTTAATATCAGAAGAAAACTTTTTTAAAGTACCAATAACTGTTCTCGGAGGAGGTAAATCTGGGCTTCCAATTCCCAGGTTTATAATCTCAACACCTGAATCTCTTATTTCATTAATTTCTTTTAATTTTTTTGAGAAATAGTATTCTTGTACAGAACTTGCAGCTTTTGAAGGTTCAATTATCATTATATTTTCGTTTTATGAAGTTTAGTTAAAGATTTATTTGCTTCATTATATTCTCCCATAATTTTAAAATTTTCAGTAAGTGGCATAACTGCATTTATAGATTGTTTATATCTTTCAAAATCATCGAAAATTAAATCTACATAAAAAGAATATCTTCCGGGAACTCCTATTATTGGGTGAGATTGAATTTTATGAAGATTAATATCATAGAACGAAAAAACCGACAAAACTTTTGACAAACTTCCTGTTTTATTAGAAAGACTAAAACAAACTGAAGATTTGTTTACGTTTTCATTGCTTGTGTTATCATCCTTTTTTAACTCAAAAAATCTTGTATAATTTAATTTATTGTCTTCAATGCTTTTAGCAAGAATTTTTAAATTATATCTTTTTGCGGCAAAACTGCTTGCAATTGCTGCTGTATTTTTTGCTCCGGAACTTGAGATGTCTTTGGCACTTATTGCAGTATCAAAACTTTCAACCAAACGAATATTCGGATACTTTTTAAAAAAATTACTACATTGATAAATTGCCATTGGATGTGAAAAAACTTCTTCAATATCTTCTATTTTTTCGCCGTTTTTTGCTATCAAGTTTTGTACTATCCTTAAATATATTTCACCGGTAATTTTTAATTTTGATTTTTCAATTAATGAATAATTTGGAAGAATTGAACCTGCAATTGTGTTTTCAATTGCCATAATTCCTGTATCTGCTTTTTCGGTTTCAACTGCTTCAATTAAATCGGCAAATGTTCTACATTGTATAAGTTCAATGCTGTTAGTTTTATAGTACTTTACTGTAGCTTCTTCATGAAAAGCACCGAGTATTCCTTGAATTGCAACTTTATTTACCATTTTCTTAAAATTAAAAAATCCCGATTTTAGTCGGGATTTTGAATTAGTGAATTATATACACATTTATTTCCGACTGTTGCTTAACAGTATAGAATAAAAGAAATAAAAATATGTGTTTAATTTTTGCATTTTAGTTTATTTGAGAATGTAAAAGTAAATTTTATATTTTAATAAAAAATTTTTTATAAATATTTTTTTAGTACTCCTGTTCTTTCATTAAACTCATTAATTAATTCATCCCAACGGTGGACTTGATTAAACATTGTATTCCAAATATTTCTATCGTTCCAAAGTTGGTTTAAATCTTCAACATCTTTTTCTTGTTGTTCAACCCAAGTAAAATATTTTAAGTTATGAATTGCTTTTCTGTCATGATAACCAAGTTCTTTCATATTATCAACTTGTTGCCCAAGCATACATTTTTCAAAATCTTTAACTGCCTGAATTTCATCATATTGCCCTCTTTCTTCTCTTAATTCATCAACTCTGGATTTATACATATCAGCACTATCAGTTGCAATTGTAATAATAATATCATCCGAAGTCATTTCAAAATATTTAGCAGTTTTAATTGCTGAAAGTAAGTTTCCAATTCCTGAAATTCCTATTAAATGTAATTGGCTAATTAATTCATCAGAAATTCCTATTGATTTAAGATATTTATGTCCTTCCGGCTCATTAAATAGTCTTAATAGTCGCATTGGGTCTTCATCATCTATAGCAGTAACAACATCAGTGTTTTTCACATTATGTATCCATGGAATATGTTTATCTCCAATTCCTTCAATTCTGTGAGCTCCAAAACCGTTTCTTAAAATTGTAGGACATTGTAATGCTTCGGAAGCAACAACTTTAATGTGAGGAAATAAAGTTCTTAAATAATCTCCGGCAGCAATAGTTCCTGCCGAACCGGTTGCCGAAACATACCCGGCAAATCTGCTGTTTTCATTTTTTATTAAATTATAAATTTCTTCAATTGCACTTCCTGTAACATTAAAATGCCAGGCAGGATTTCCAAATTCATCAAACTGATTAAAGATTACAACATCATCTCTGGTTCTTTTAAGTTCCCAACATTTGTCGTAAATTTCTTTTACGTTTGATTCGCTTCCGTATGTAGCAATTACAGTGGATTTTGCAATATTTTTAAGCCAATCAAAGCGTTCTTTGCTCATTTCTTCGGGAAGTATTGCAATTGGCTCTGTTCCCATTAATCTGCTGTCGAAGGCACCTCCTCTACAATAATTCCCTGTTGATGGCCAAACTGCTTTGTGGTATGTTGGGTCAAATTCGCCTGTTGTAATTCTAGGTGCAAGGCATCCGTATGCTGCACCTACTTTATGTGCACCCGTAGGAAAATATTTTCCAACCATCAAAACAATTCTTGCATTAACACCTGTAAACTCTTTTGGAAGCTCAATAAATGTAGGGGTTTCAAAAAGTCCTCCTTTTTCTTTTGCTTCATTTTTCCAAGTTATTCTGAAAAGATTTAAAGGATTAAAATCCCAAAGCCCAATATTTTTTAATTCATCTTTAATTTTTCCGGGAATTGTATCTGGATTTTTTTGTTGTTCAAAAGTAGGAAGTATAATACCTTTTTCTTTAAAAACTTTTATTGCATTTTCTAATGCTCTTTCATTTGTTATTTTGTCTATTGGTTTAATCATATTAATTAAATTATTTTTTTCTTGTTATTCCGTTATATCTAATTTTAAAATCTAATACAAAATTGAGTTTGTAAAAATATAGTTTTATTAGAATATAATATTAATAAAATGAAAAATTTATTCATAATAATGAAAAAGTCTATATATTTAAAAAAAGTATTTATTTTTTTTTGTTTAGCACGATTGTTGCAGAACTGTTAGAAAAAAGTAAATTATTATGAGAAAACATGTACTTATTATTACAATTTTATTTTTAGTATCATCAGCAATTTATGCTCAAAGTGCAAAAAAAGCAGAAAAAGCATTATTAGCAGGAAACTTTCCTGATGCTATTAAAATGTATGAAAAGTTAATTGAAAAAAGTCCTGAAAAAGCACAGTATCATATGAATTTAGGAGAGTGTTATTTAAGAACTCCCCAGCTAAATAATATGGCTATTGCTGCTTTACAAAAGGCAGTTAGTATTTATAAGAAAAAAAAGAAAACTAAGGGTTTTATTGATGCAAAATTCCTTTTAGGAAAAGCTTATCATGCTAACCATTTATTTAATGAAGCAATTCAAACTTATAATGAATTAGTAATAAACAAAGAATATAAAAAATATAAATCTGTTGATATTCTTGAAAATGAAATTAGAGCAAGTGAAGCTGCAATTGAAGAATTTAAGAAGAAAAGAAGGCTTAAAGTTATTTCTCCCGGCGATGGTATAAATACCGAATTTACCCAACATTCTCCTTTTTTTGTTGAGGATAAAGGTATTTTTATTTATACTTCAAAAGAAAAGACATCTTTCTTTAAGGATAAAAAAACTAAAGATGGGGAGTATGATGAAAATATTTTCTTCATTAATATTGAAAATGAAAATGATAAAGAACCTGATCCTTTTTCAAAACCTATAAATACTAGTGATAATGAAGCAAGTTGCTGGGTCTCGAAAGATGGAAGTTTTATGCTTATTTATAA
The DNA here is from genome assembly GCA_947311445.1 of uncultured Chlorobiota bacterium. Taxonomy (GTDB): domain Bacteria; phylum Bacteroidota; class Bacteroidia; order Bacteroidales; family JAADGE01; genus JAADGE01. Next base: position 7,238 of record CAMZKV010000021.1, read on the forward strand.
AAATAGAGATATTTATTCTAGTGAACAGACAAATTCAATGTGGTCTGAACCTAAGAAATTTAAACCAATAAATTCAAAATATCATGAGATGCATGCATCTATGAATCAAGATAGAACACTTGCGTATTTTTCTAGTGATAGACCAGGCGGAAGAGGCGGAAAAGATATTTATTTTATAAAAAAAGATAAAAACGGAAAATGGTCAGACGCTAAAAATCTTGGAAAAAAAATAAATACAAAATTTGATGAAGAAAGTCCGTTTATACACGAAGACGGAACTTTATTTTTTAGTTCAAAAGGGCATAATTCAATTGGTGGCTATGATATATTTAGTGCAAAAGGAAGTAGTAAACCCAGTAAATTTGGTAAGGCAGAAAATCTAGGAATACCTATTAATTCTGTTGAGGACGATATCTTTTATTTTGAGACCAGTGATAATACAAAAGGATATTTTATGTCCAAACGTCCGGAAGGGAAGGGGAGAGGAGATATTTTTATGGTAAATTATTCAGATTCTTCTTTATATCATTTATTAGTGAAAGGTAATGTTAAAAGTCAGAATAATTCTGATTGCAATGTTAAAATAAGTAATGTTGAAACTAAAGGAAAAATTTATTCTGGAAATTCTGATAGTAATGGTAATTTTTTCACCAAAGTTAAAAGAGATAATAATTATTTTACATCTTTAGAATCTGATGGACACTTTTTTGAAGCTTTTACTTTTTCAGCTCCTTTTAGTGAAGAAACTGAAAAAGATTTAGGTTCTTATACACTGAACAAAATTGAAAGAGGAAATGTTCATAAGGCTTATTCAATGAGTTTTGATTCTGATAAATCTGATTTGAATAATGAAAATAATTTATTTTTAAATGTTCTTTATGATTTTATGGCTAAAAATAATGATTTAGTTTTAAATATCTCAACATCAAAAGGAACTGAGACAATAGCCAAAGAAAGGAAGCAAAATATAATTGAATATTTAAAAGGTGAAGGATTGCCTGAAAATATGATATATGTTGATTTGTTAGACTTTAATAACAGCAGTGATGATGTAATTGTAACAATTCTTGACAAACAAGGAGCCACAGTTGCGTTTACAAATGCTGTTGAAAATACTGATACAACTCAGGATGATTTAGATTCAGGAGGCTTTAGAGGAACTTACACAATTCAATTAGGTGCTTTTCAACGAAAAATTTCTAAGCAACACAGATTTTTTAAAGATTTTAGAGGTAAGGTAAAAATTAGAAATGGTGTTGACAATTTAAATCATTATACATACGGAAAATATAAATACAAGTCTGATGCTGAAAAATATCTTGTAACAATTCATGCAATGGGTTTTACAGATGCGTTTATAAGAGAAATTTCTTGGTATAACTAAAAAAAATACAATGTAAAATTAAATGCCCAAAAATACATTTATTTTTGGGCATTTTTAATTTATAAGATCTCATAAATATGAGATAATTTTATTTTGATTGAATGTACTCAATTGCTTTTAAGGCAGATATTGTTCCGTCTGATACAGCAGTTGTAATTTGTCTTATATTTTTTTCTCTACAATCTCCTGCCACAAACACGCCGGGAATATTTGTAGCCATATTTTTATCTGCAATAATTTCGCCTCTTTTACTTAACTTAATTATGTTTTTAAAAGGCATTGTTTGCGGAACATAGCCAATAAAAATAAATACTCCGTCAATTTTTTTTGTAAATTCGTTAGCTGTTTTTAAATCTTTTATTATAACTCCATCTAATGATTGAGAGCCATAAAATCTAACGATTTCAGATTCTAAAATAAAATCAACTTTTTTGTGGTTCTTTGCTGTTTCAATTGCATGTTTAAACCCCTGAAAATGGTCAAACTGATGCACAATAGTAACTTTTTTTGCATACTGAGTTAAAGCAACAGCTTCTTCCAGCGCTGAATTTCCACCACCTACAACAATTATTTCTTTGTCCTGAAAAAAATCTCCATCGCAAGTTGCACAATACGAAATACCTTTTCCTGTAAATTCATTTTCTCCTTCAATATTAAGTTTTCTTGACTTTCCTCCGGTAGCAATTATAACTGCTTTTGCTTCAAACACATCTTTTTCATTAACAGTAATTGTTTTTACTTTACCCTCCAAATTAAAACTTGTAATTTTAATATTTGATTTTACAATGCAGCCAAAACTCTCAGCTTGTTTTTGCATATTTCTAGACAACATAAATCCGCTGATAGTATTAATTCCGGGATAATTTGCAATTTCATGGGTTAATACCATTTGTCCTCCTGAAATCCCTTCGTTTAAAACTAAAACTTTAACTTTTGCTCTTGCAACATAAAGTCCGGCAGTTAATCCGGCTGGACCTCCTCCAATTATTATAATATCAAATTTTTTATCCTTCATTTTATAAAAAAATTAAAAAACACCTTACAAAAAAAGTAAGGTGTTAAAAACATAAAATTATGAAAATTTTAATTGAAACACTAGTTAAATTAAAATACAGAGTCTAATATTTCAGTAATTTGTTCTCTTGATTGAATACTGCTTGTTGCTTTAACAACTTTTCCATTTTTAATATAAACCGTAAAAGGTAAACCCATAAAGCCTGCACATTCGGGCATATTCCTTATAACACCAGCTTCCGGCAGGTCAAAAAGCATATCATAAAATTTAACATTAGAGTATTCATTTTGTAAATCTTCCATTTCTGCATAAACCGGCACACACATTGGCCCCATTCTTCCGCAACAAATCATTATATTTTCATTATCTGAAACAATTTTGTTATAATCTGCTTCTGTTGATATATGCTCCAAGTTTGTTTGTAAATTCATTTTTTGTAAATTATTTTTAATATATTTAATTATCTAGATGCAAAAATATGATATTTATGTTTTCTAAAAAATTATTTTTTGTATAGATTAAAAAAAATTAAATTGCGTTCATATTATAAACTTAGTTTTTGGTATATTTCAAACAAAAATTAATTGTTTTTATGCTAAAAATAAGATTAAAGTAAAAAAAATAATGGAAATAATTTGTAAAAATACCCAAAGAAAAAAAGAATATGATTTCGGAACATCACTTCATGAAATTCTTAAAGATCAAAAAATAAAAAATAAATATCCAATAGTTGGAGCATTAGTTGATAATCAAATTCAAGAATTATCATACAGAATTTATAAACCACATACTGTTAATTTTTTTGATATAACACAACGCGATGGAATGAGAATGTATTTTCGTTCTCTTTATTTTGTTCTAATGAAAGCAGTTAAATCTGTATATAATGATGTTGATGTTATGATAGAACACTCTGTTTCAAACGGATATTTTTGTCAGTTATCTGGCATTGATTTAACTGGTCAAACCGAACAAGTTAATATCATAAAAAATAAAATGAATGAAATAATAAATTCCGATTTGCCCTTTGTAAGAAAAGAAATTTTAAATACAGAAGCAATAAATATTTTTAAAAAAAATAATTATCATGAAAAAGCAAGACTATTTAAACAAAGCAGATCACTATATACAAGTGTTTATAAACTCGGAAATTTAACAGATTATTTCTATGGCTATCTTGTTCCATCAACAGCTTATCTTACTTCATTTGATTTAATTCAATTATATGATGGAATGCTTTTGAAAGTTCCTCAAAGAAAAAATCCTGAAAAATTAAGACCTTTTATTAAGCAAGAGAAAATGTTTGATATTCTTGAAGAACATAAAAATTGGGTTGAAATTATGAAAACTCCAAATGTGGGAAGATTAAACGAACAAATTTTAAATGGGAATGATGGAGAACTAATTAAATTATCAGAAGCACTACACGAAAAAAAAATAGTTGAAATTGTAGAAATTATTAAAAATAAAAGAGATATAAAACTAATTTTAATTGCAGGACCTTCATCTTCAGGAAAAACAACTTTCTCTAAACGACTTTCTGTGCAATTAAAAGTAGCAGGACTAAAACCTGTACAAATTTCTTTAGATAACTATTTTGTAAACAGAGAAAAAACACCAAAAGACGAAAACGGTGAATATAATTTTGAAGCTCTTGAAGCTCTTGATATTAAAACATTTAATAAAAATATTAATGATTTAAAATCCGGAAAAACAATTGATTTGCCCAAATTTAATTTTGAAACCGGCAAAAGATATTATGACGGCACAAAACTAAGTGCAGATAATGATACAATTTTTATTGCCGAAGGAATTCATGCTCTAAATCCGGAATTAACAAAAAATATTGATAATAAAATAAAATATAAAATTTATATTTCAGCATTAACTCAAATAGGTATTGATGGGCATAACAGAATTCCTACAACTGACAATAGGTTAATACGCAGAATTATAAGAGATAATAAGTATAGAGGATATTCTGCTTTTGAAACACTTAAAAGATGGGAAAGCGTTAGGCAAGGGGAAGAACAAAATATTTTTCCATATCAAGAAGAGGCAGATATAATGTTTAATTCTGCATTATTATATGAGCTTGCGGTATTAAAAAAATATGCAATACCTCTATTAAAAGAAATAAATCAACAAGAGAAAGAATATGCCGAGGCAAAAAGATTATTAAAATTCTTTTCATACTTTAAAGATATTAATATTGAAGATGAAATACCTCCAACTTCAATTTTAAGAGAGTTTTTTGGAGAAAGTACTTTTAGATATTAAAAAATAATGATAATAGTTGGACTAACAGGCGGAATAGGAAGTGGAAAAACAATTGTTTGCAAAGTGTTTGAGAAACTGAATATTCCTGTTTACTCAGCAGATACAGAAGCAAAAAAATTAATGAATTCAGATTATAAAATAAAATCAAAACTTATTTCTGAATTTGGCAACAATGTTTATCGCAATAATTCATTAAACAAAAAATTTTTAGCAAATATTATTTTTAATAATAAGAAAAAACTGCTTTTTGTTAACTCTGTTGTACACCCTGTTGTTAAAAAACATATTAAAAATTGGATTTCTCAGCAAACTTCAAATTATGTTATAATTGAAAATGCAATATTGTTTGAATCTGGTTTCGATAAAATTGCAAATAAAATCATAACCGTTACTGCTCCTGAAGAACTTAGGATTCGGCGAGTTGTAAAGCGAGACAATAGCACATACAAAGAAGTAAAAGCAAGAATAAATAATCAAATGCCTGATGAAGAAAAAATAAAAAAATCTGATTTTGTAATTCAAAATGATAATGAACAATTAATTTTACCACAAATTTTAAAAATTCACAAAGAAATATTTTGAAATTAAAATAATTGATTTACTTTTGCATCCGCTTTTAAGATATAAATATATTTAAAAAGTTAAAGGGCGATTAGCTCAGTTGGTTCAGAGCACTTGGTTTACACCCAAGGGGTCACAAGTTCGAATCTTGTATCGCCCACATAAATTCTCATGATAATCTTATCAAAAAAGCCTCATTTTTAAAGAAAAATGAGGCTTTTTATTTTTATTGCGAATAAAGTATATTTTTTATACGCTTAAAATTTTTATTTATTGCTTATTAAAAATAATTTTTGTTGTAACTGTCTGAGTTTTACTACCCTCATTTATTAATTCTGTAACTACAAAAATCATTTCTTTATCAGTTAAACTTAAAATATTTATTTCTTCTTTTTTATTAGTATTTGCAGGAGTTAAAAATATTTTTCTTTTTTTATTGTCATATTCCCAATATCCATTTTGAACTTGTGGCGTAAAACCTGCTCTTTTAAATGATCTATCCTCACTAAAAGTAAGAAGAACACGTTTTTTTAGTGCTTCAACATTTTGCTCAGTTAATTTTTTTTCTTCGGCACTTAAAATCCTACTATCTTCATAATCAACCATCTTCCAGATACCAATAATTTTTTGTTCATCAGAATTAATTTTTGAATTTACAAAATCGGGCGGGGTAGAAACAATGTTTTCATTCCTTGTTTCTTTTTTATTATTGGAAATTATAGAGTTTTTATTACTATTATTAAAAAACAGCAGATATAAAACAGCTAGAGATAATAAAATAATAATTGCATATAAAAAAGATGGTTTTATGGTAAAATTATTATCGGAAGCAGAAGGTTTACTAACCTTATTTTGTTTTTTAACCTTATTCCCGGAAATTTCTTCAATTATCTCAAGCAAAATTTCAAAAGATTCTTTAAATCCATCTTCGTGAACATCAACCCATTCCAAAGTATGAAGAAAATATTGAATACTCATACTTCCAGTATCAATATTTTCAGTTTTAACTGGAATTATATGGCAGTTGTTATCATAAGCAAATTTTAGTTGTTCAATTATTTCCTTTGAATTTTGTACACTTTTTGATAAAATCAATATGAAAATATTACTTTTCTCAATTAATTCATTTATTCCACCAGAAGACTTGTCTCTTGAACCAATAAGACATTTTACACCTGAAGACTCTAACTTTGAGACCAATTTTTTCGCAAAATTTTTATCATTTTTTGTATGGCTTACAAAAACTCTATTCATTATTTCAACTTTTGATTAAAAAAAGCATGTAATTTTAAATAATCCTATAAAATTACATGCAATATTAATATATGGTTTTAGTCAAAAAAACTTTATTATTTTTTTTATCAGTAATTTAACCTTTTAAAACTAAACTCATATAAAGAAAATTTATTTTATTTTACTAAAAGTAGTTGTTACAGTAAATTCTTCAAAATCTTCTACAATAATTAAACTGTCTTCAGTTAAAGTTTTAATATCGTATATGTGCTGTTGGTCTTTATCTGTTTCGTCCCATTTAATGGTAAGTTTTGTTCCTGCTTCGTCCATTTCCCATGTTCCTTCTGTTGCAGGAATTTTTTTAGATATTTTTTTATCCGAGAAATTAAAAATCTCATTATCTAAAACATCTTTATTCATGTTATTTAAAGCTTCTGAATCATCAAAAAATGGATTTTCAATTTTTTCTATATCCCATTGTCCCAAAATTTTATCTTGCGGAGTTTTATTGCACGAAAAAATAAAAACAAGTAGAATTGTAAATACTGATAATAATTTAATCTGTTTCATGTGTCTAGAATTTTCTAATTAATTTATATTGAATAAGTTGCTTATGTGTTTGTATTTCTAAAAATAATATTTATTTTTGTTTAATTTATTAATAACAAATTTACATTTTTTTTAAATTAGATACAAAAATATTTTAGAAAGTTTTCTTAATATTAAACAAAGTTTTAATTTTTCCAAAAAGTAGGCGAAAATAAAATAAGAACTGTAAATAGCTCCAAACGACCAACAAGCATAAGGAAAGATAAAAACCACTTTCCCATATCTGGTACAGAATAGAAATTTCCAGCAGGTCCTAATTCTCCAATTCCCGGACCAACATTTCCTAAACTTGTAATTACTGCACCCATTGCAGTTTCTAAATCTAGACCCAATGAAGCCATAATAACAGTACCTCCAACAAAAATTAACATATACAATACAATAAATGCAAGAATATTAGTTACAATTTGAGCTTTAACAGGATTATGGTTAAACCGTACAGGAATTATTGCCTGCGGATGTATTAACCTTTTAAATTCTGCAACACTATTTTTTATTAAAAGAACAATTCGCATTATTTTAATGCCTCCACCGGTAGAACCGGCAGAACCTCCAAGAAACATCGAAATAAAAAGTAATACTGTTATAAAAGGAAACCATTTTATATAATTTGCAGTTGCATAACCTGTTGTTGTGATTAAAGAAACAACTTGAAATAATGAGTCTCTAAAAGATTTCTCAATTCCAAAACTTGAGGTATAGTATAATACTAATGAAATAATAATAGTGAAAATTAAAATAAAACCAAGATAATATCTAAATTCTTCATTTCTAAAAATCTTTCTAAATTTTAGTTTGAAACCGAAATAAGCCAAAGTAAAATTTGTGCCAGCAATAAACATAAAAAGTATTATTACATAATGAATATATGGAGACTCCCAATAGGCTACACTAGCCTGTTTTGTCGAATATCCTCCCGTTGCCATAGTAGTAAACGAATGGTTAATTGCATCAAAAAAATCCATCCCACCAAATATAAGCAAAATAGTTTCAAAAAGAGTAAAAGCAACATATATTATCCAAAGTCGTTTTGCAGTTTCTTTTACTCTTGGATGAAGTTTATCTGGAACAGGACCAGGAACTTCAGCAGCAAATAGTTGCATTCCTCCTATTCCTAATATTGGTAAAACAGCAAGTGAAAGCACAATAATACCCATTCCTCCCATCCACTGAATAAGACTTCTCCAAAAAAGTAATCCATGAGGTAGTGCTTCAATATCATTTAAAATTGATGACCCGGTTGTTGTAAATCCGGAAATTGTTTCAAAAAAAGCATTTGTTAAATTAGGAATATATCCACTAATAATAAAAGGTAAAGAACCAATAAATGAGAATATTATCCAAACAAAACTCACAATAATAAAGCCTTCTTTTTTGCCTATTTCATTTCTAGATTTATTTGTTAATATTCTGGATGTTAAACCCACTAATATTGCTATTCCAATAGTATAAACAAAAGCCATAGTATCATCTTCTTTATATAAAAATGAAACAAACAAAGCAATTGTAAGAAAAAAAACTTCAATAAATATAAGCGATCCTAAAACTTTAAAAATTATATTAAAATTTATATTTCCTTTTCTCATTTTTTCGTAATTTGTAAAAAATACATATATTTACATTTCAAAATAGAAATGAATTTTTAGTAAAAAAAATCTTAACCATCATTTTTTAAAAATATGAAAATAAATATTTTTTTTAAAATATCAATGTTTCTCTATATAAATGTATTTATTTTTCATTTAGGCTCCGTTGCTCAAAAATCTAAAACTGATAGTTTACTTATTCTCATTAATAATTCAGATAAAGATACTGTGATAATTAATTATTATATTGAATTATCAAAAGAATTTCCCAAACAAGATTCTTCATTATTTTTTTTAAAAAAAGGGATTGAAATTGCAAAAAAAAATAATTACATTAAAAAAAATGCAGAAATTTTGAAAGTCATAGGTGATTACTATTTTGAAATATCAGATTATACTGAATCTTTTAAATCATATCTAAATTCATCAAATCTTTTTTTAAAAATAGCTGATAAAAAAAGTGCTTCTGACTGTTATAATGAAATTGCAAAAATAAAATATTTCCTTAAAGATTATGAAACCTCAATTGATTATATAAAAAAAGCAATTAAACTTATTGGAAATAACGAAAAAAAGAAAGGTCAATTTTATAATAACCTTGCAGTTCTATATAGTTATCTTGAAGATTATGGAAATTCAGTTTTATATTATAAGGAATCATTATCAATAAAGAAAAAACTAAAAGATAGTGTAGGAATAGCCAATGGATACAATAATATTGGAATTGTTTATCGAAAAACAAAAAGTTTATATTTAGCACTTAATTTTTTCAGAAAATCTTTGGACTTAAACAATAAACTTTTGAAAAAAAATAAATTAAAAGATATTTCATATATTTCAAGAACTTATGGAAACTTAGCAGATTTATATATTGATTTTGCACAACAAGAAAAATCTAAAACAAAAAAAAGAGAGTACTATTTTAAATCTGCGAAATTCGGACTTAAAACTTTAAAAAATACAGAAACTTTACATTTGCCTAAATTAAAAGAAGCTGTTAGTTTAACACTCTCAAAAGCATATAAAGGTCTTGGAGATTATAATCAGGCTCTTAAATTTTATGAAAATCATATATACTTAAAAGATAGCTTATTTGAAAGTAGTAAAATTATTGAAATTCAAAAAATTGAATATAAATTTAAAATTAATCAACAAAAGCAAGAGTATAAAAACCAAATAATTACAAAACAATTAAAAAACGAAAAAGCAAAAAAACTAAACTATATTTTAGGCATATCATTTTTATCTGCTATACTTTTTATTTATTTTTTTAGTATTAGAAAACATAAAAAAAAGAATGAAAAACTATATAAACTATACAGTAAAACAATAACTCAAAATAAAATAATTAAAGAAAATAAAGAAAAATATAAATTCTTAGTCGATAATCAATCTGAAGGAGTTATTATTGTTGATAAAGACGAAAATATTACTTTTTCAAATGCTGCAAGCGATAAAATCTTTGGATTAAACACTGGTGAGCTAACCGGTAAGAATTATAAAGAATTTGTAGATAATCAAACTTTTGAATTAATTAAAAAAGAAACAAAAAACAGAATAAAAGGAATTGGAAATTCATATAAAATTGAGATTAAAGATAACAAAGGAATAAAAAAATATTTACAACTTATTGTTACTCCTTTAATAAAAGATGGTAAGTTTGAAGGTTCAACTGCTGTTGTAAGAGATATTACAGAAAAAAGAAAAATAAAAAAAGCATTAGAAGAAAGCGAACAAAAATACAGAACTTTATTTAATAATAGCCAAGATGCTATTTTAATTCTTGAAAATAATAAATTCTCAGATTGTAATCAATCCGCTGTTAAACTATTTGGTTATAATAGTAAAAAAGAACTTATAAACATACACCCTTCTAAAATATCGCCTGAATATCAAGAAGATGGCACATTATCTTTTGAAAAAGCAGAAGAAGAAATTAATAAAGCTGTAAAAAAAGGATATAACAAATTTCATTGGATTCACAGAAAGAAAAACGGAAATGATTTTTATGCTGAAGTTTTACTTACTATGATTCAATATAAAGACGGAAATGTTATACATTCTGTCGTAAGAGATATTTCTTCTGAAAAAAATCAAAAATAATATCTACATTTTTAAAAAAACTTGTAACACTTCTTTCTTTTTATCGTCATTATATTAGAACAGATAAAAATGAATAAAATACATATACACTATAAACTTCTGGCAAAGTGCAAAAAAGGTAACACTAAAGCACAATTTGAAATTTATAAATTATACTTTAAAGGTATGTATAATGTTAGCTTAAGAATTATTAAGTCCCAAGAAGAGGCAGAAGATGTTATGCAAGAAGCATTCCTAGCAGCTTTTTCAAAACTAGACACTTGGTCGCAAGAAGTAACATTTGGTGCTTGGTTAAAAAAAATAGTAGTAAATAAATCATTAGACTACTTAAAAAAAAGACAAATGCAATTAGTTGAAATTGAAAATAAAAACATTGTAGAAGAAAATTATGTAAATAATGATGAAAGCATAAAATTAAAAGTAGAATTAATAAAAAAAACAATATCAAATCTGCCTGAAACATATAGAATAGTTGCAACTTTGTTTTTATTTGAAGGATATACCCACTCGGAAATTGCTGATTTTTTAGATATTAAACCCGAAACTGCAAGAGTTCGTTTTATGAGAGCAAAAAAAATGATACAAAAAGCACCAGGATTAAAAAGTAAAATCCATGAAATTATTTTGAATTAAAAAAACAAAAAAATGAAACATAAAATTGAAATTGAAGACTTTATAAATAAAAACTCTGAGTTATTTAATTCCGAAGAACCAAAAGAAGGGCATTTAAATAGGTTTCAGTCCAAATTACAAACAAACAATAAAAATATTTTTCTTAAATCTATAAAATATGCTGCTGCCGTCATTTTTTTATTTTCTGCATTTTTTATTTATAATAATTATAACGGATTTAGTAAAAATGAACAAATTTCTGACAATACAAACAATGTAAATGAAGATTTTTCTGATATTAATAATTTTTATTCTTCTCAATTAGAAGTAAAATATTCAGAACTTGATGCAGTAACTTGCAAACAAGGGAATAAGCAAAAACAAAGTATAAATAATGATCTTTCAGAATTAGATAACGAATATGTAAAATTACTTGCAGAATATAATTCAAACCCGGAAAATACAAAAATTAAGAATGCACTTATCAACAATTATCGAATGCGCATAAATATTTTAGATATGGTTATTAAAACATTAAAAAACTATTGTTGAAAATTAAAAAAATCTATGACTATAACCCAACATACAGAGTACCTGCATAAGAAAGCAAGTGTTCTTATGTGCAGAGCAACACAATTATCTTAAATGTAAATATTAATTCAACTTATTTAATATCAATTAATTATAAAATTTTAGACACATGAAAACAAATATTATAAAACTAACACTAGCAATACTTATAAGTTTTGCTCAATTTAACTCTTTCTCTCAAGAATTTGTTAAAAAATACGAAAAAACTTTTTCTATCAATGAAAAATCACAATTTAAATTATTTAATAAATACGGAAAAGTAAAAATTGAAACAAATAATTCTTCAAAACTTGAAATTAAAGTTACAATAGAAACAAAAGCAAAAAATCAGACAAAAGCAGATGAAATTTTTAAAAATATAAACATTAATTTTGAGGAGAATGGTAACTTTATTAGTGCAATTACAGAAATAGAAGGAAATATCAAAAACACTGAAATCAACTACGAAGTTAAAATGCCCGAAACTTTATTAATTGAATTGTCAAACAAATACGGATATATTTTTATCGACAAACTAAAATCTGCCTCAAAAATAAGCTGTGCATACGGAAATCTTCAAATTAATGAATTATTAACCTCAGATGCCAATAAAAAAGCACAAGTTCAAATAAAATATTCAAACGGAACAATAGAAAAATGCGACTATTTAAATTTGAATGTAAAATATTCAGAATTAGAAATAAATGAAAGCAGATATATAGACCTTACAAGCGGATATTGTAAGCTGGATTTTAATAATGCATACATAATTAAGGCAATATCAAAATACGACTCACGATTCAAAATAAAAAGTATTACAAAACTAAATTTAGAAGGAAAATACTCAAAATATAAAATAAGCAATTTAGAAAATTATCTTAACGCAGATATTAAATACAGTAATATTGAAATTGAAAACTTACAAAAAGATTTTGAAGAGGTTTTTATAAACACAAAATATGGTAATGTTGAAATTGAAGTAGAAGAAAATGCATCATACAAATTAAACGCGAAAGCCGAATACGGCTCATTATCGGCAAAAACAAAAATAATTAATTCCAGCGAAAACAATTCTAAAATTACTAGCAGTTTTGTGGGAAATAATAAAAACTCAAATTCAAAAATTACAATAGTTGCAAAATACGGTAATATAGAGATTGAATAAAATTTTAACATAAATATAAAAAAAGTCCAGCTAATTAAATTGTTGGGCTTTTTTTATCTATACTTTAAAATTAAAAGCACTAAAAATTATTAACTTTCGTTATATCAAATAATAAAATACTTTTGTAACAAAATCATTACTCATTATTTAAATCATGACAAAACCAATTTTAGTTATTTTTTTATTTGTTTTTATTTTTTCTTGTAAAGACGAAAATAAAATTGAAAATAAGCCAACCGAAAGCAGAGCAATTCCGATATATAATCAAGCATATCAAGAAAATTATGAATCTGATAGAATTGAGGATATAATTGAAAATGCAAAAAATGCTTATGTCCTTATTGATCCCTTTGAAAACAATGTTCACTTAAAAGTTTCTGAAATTAAAGCAAAAGGAAATGAAGTAGGAGCATACATTAGCATAGGAACCGGAGAAGATTGGAGAGCAGATTTTAACAATTTACAACCATATTTAGTTGCAGAACAATGGGGAGAATGGGAAGGAGAATATTTTGTAAATTCAGTTACAACAGGAATAATTGATGTAATGAAAATAAGAATTGACAGCATTGCTAAATGGGGTTGCGACTGGGTAGAATTTGACAATATGGACTGGGCGTTTGATGAAGATTCAAGAGAATTATACGGATTTCAAGTAACTGAATCAGAAGGAATTGCCTATTATAATGAATTATGCGATTACGCACATGAGAAAGGAATAAAATGTATGGCAAAAAATACTGTTGAAAGTGCAATAATTTTTGATGGTGCCCTATACGAATCATATAATGACGATAAAAACTGGTGGAACCAATCAGGAGCTCAAAGTTTTTTGGATGCTGGAAAGTTAGTTATAGTAAATCATTACAACGAAACAAATTGCGGACAAGTTTATTCCGAATATAAAGGTATTTATAATAATGATTTATCATTTATTTGCGAAGATGCAAACAAAGAAAAATACGTTCATTTTAACGAATAAGTCCACTCTAAAAAGAACTCTCTCTGGTTTTTTAACCAAACCCATGTATAACTAGTAAAAATGAAAAAAATTAAAATTATACTTCTTTCATCAGCAATATTAATTCTGATTTTTAGCTCATGCAGAAAAGATAAATTTTCAACCAACGGAAGTCTTCAATTCTCAACAGATACAGTAATGTTCGATACAGTTTTTAACGGAATTGGCTCGGCAACCAGATATTTTATTGTTTACAATAAAAATAACTTACCCATTTTAGTATCTGATATTCAAATATTTAAAGGCAATAATTCCAAATTTAGACTAAATATAAATGGAACAGCCGGTAATTCTGCAAAAGATATTGAAATTGATGCAAACGACAGTATTTTTATTTTTGTTGATGTAAAAATAAATACAGGAACAGATGATATTTTAGAAGAAGACCAAATTATTTTTAATACCAATAATAACAAACAAACAATAAATCTTACAGCTTTTGGAAAAGATGTACATTTGCTCAAAGATTCAATCATTAATTCTCAAACATGGACTAACGATAAACCATACCTCATAATAAATTCTGTGGCTCTAAATGAAAACCAAACTTTAAATATTGAAGAAGGAACACATATTTATTCACACAGAAACTCACGAATTTTAATTCTGGGAACATTAAATGTAAATGGCACATACGAAAACCCTGTTATTTTTGAAGCAGACAGACTTAACGGGCATTCATCAATTTTTACAAATGATACATTAGATAATTACTATGATGTTGCAGGGCAATGGAGTGGGATATGGCTAACAAAACTTAGCAAAAACAACCTTATTAATTTTGCAGAAATTAAAAATGCTATAATTGGAATTCAAGTAGATTCAATTGGAAATGAAAACTATACTCAGCTAAGAATACATAATTCAAAAATTGAACATCACTCATTTGCAGGAATATACACTCAACAAAGTACAGTGTTTGCAACTAACTGTTTAATAACAGATTGTGGCTATTATGACATAGCTTTTACCAGAGGAGGCAACTATGAATTTTACCATAGCACAATAGGTAATTATTGGAGATCTGTTAGACAATCGCCTGCCGTTTATATGAATAATTTTTATGAAACAAAAGAAACTGTTTATATTTATCCATTAGTAAATGCCTATTTTGGAAACTGTATTATTTGGGGAAATAATGAAACAGAAATAGGAATTGAAAAACATGAAGCAGGAGATATTTTTAATTATATGTTCGACAATTCAATAGTAAAAATTGATTCTGAAAGTGAAATAAATACTTCAGATACAGAGCATTTTAATAATGCTTTAATAAATAAAGACCCTCTATTTTTAGATTACTATCTCTATGATTTTATGATAGAAGAAACTTCACCAGCTAAAAATGCGGGAAATATTGATATAATTAATCAATATCCTTCTTTTTTAAGTACAGATTTGAACAATGTTTCAAGAATCTTAGATGATGCTCCGGATATTGGTGCTTATGAATTTTTTTAAAACTTTCATTTTTTCATTTATTATCTTGCTAATTTCATCAGCATTATCAACAATTATAAAATGAATGCCTTTTTTTTTATAATTAAGTTCTTTTTAGCATCAATTAGCATACATCATTATGTAAAAAAACTATCTTCTTTTCTTTTTCTTCAATTTCTTAATGCCACCACTTTGCACCATCTTCATCATTTTTTTTGTATCTCCAAATTGTTTTATTAATCTGTTAACTTCCTGCAAGTTAGTTCCGCTTCCTTTTGCAATTCTTTTTCTTCTGCTTCCATTAATAATTTTAGGATTTACTCTCTCATCAGGTGTCATTGACTTAATAATTGCTTCAATTCCTTTAAACGAGTCATTGTCAATATCAAGATTTTTAACTGCTTTTCCCATTCCGGGTATCATTGAAACCAAATCCTTAATATTCCCCATCTTTTTGATGGAGTTTAGTTGTTTTAAAAAATCGTTAAAATCAAACTGATTCTTTGCGATTCTTTTTTGTAGCCTTCTTGCCTCTTCCTCATCAATTTGCTCTTCGGCTTTTTCAACAAGAGAAACAATATCTCCCATTCCAAGTATTCGGTCTGCCATACGAGAAGGATAGAAAATATCAAGTTCCTCAATTTTTTCACCTGTTCCCACAAATTTTATTGGTTTTTTAACAACACTCCGAATGGTTAAAGCAGCACCTCCACGTGTATCGCCATCTAATTTTGTAAGAACTACTCCGTCAAAATCTAATTGCTCATTAAATTCTTTTGCAGTATTAACAGCATCTTGCCCCGTCATTGCATCAACAACAAAAAGAATTTCGTTTGGTTTTACAGCTTTTTTAATATTGCTAATCTCTTTCATCATAGCTTCATCAACAGCCAAACGACCAGCCGTATCAATAATTACAACATCATGAGCATTTTTCTTTGCAAAATCAATAGCAGCTTTTGCAATTTTAACAGGATCTTTATTATCTTCCTCAGCATAAACTTTTACACCTATTTGTTCTCCTAGAACTTTTAACTGTTCAATTGCAGCAGGTCTGTAAACATCACCTCCAACAAGAAGAGGGTTTTTGCCTTTTTTCTTTTTTAATAAATTTGAAAGTTTAGCTGAAAAAGTTGTTTTCCCGGAACCTTGAAGACCTGCAATAAGAATAACCGTAAAAGTATTTTGCAAGTTTATTTCAGCATGATCTATCCCCATTAAGTTAATTAACTCATCATGCACAATTTTAATAATCTGTTGTTTTGGCTTAACAGACTTTAAAACATCTGAACCTAATGCTTTTTCTTTTACATTATTGGTAAAATCTTTTGCAATCTTATAACTAACATCAGCATCAAGTAATGCACGTCTTACATCCTTTAAGGCATCAGCAATATTAATCTCAGTTATTTTACCTTGTCCTTTTAAAACCTTAAAAGAACGTTCCAGTCTTTCCGATAAATTGTCAAACATATTATTATGAGTTTACATCTTATTATTCAAATTATATTCTAAAATATAAAAATGAAGTTGATATTAATTTAAAACTTGTTTTTATATATTTTTTAAGGTTTGCAAAGATAAAAAAAATATTTGAATGTAAATTTTTAAAAAAAAGTTTTGTGAGAAAAAAATATGTTTTACATTTGCATCCGCAATGCGAGAATAGCTCAGTTGGTAGAGCACGACCTTGCCAAGGTCGGGGTCGCGGGTTCGAGTCCCGTTTCCCGCTCTTTGATTTTTTGAAAATCCAATTTGTTGCCCGGATGGCGGAATTGGTAGACGCGCGGGACTTAAAATCCCGTGTCCAGTAATGGACGTGCCGGTTCGATGCCGGCTCCGGGTACTAGTCCAAAAGTGATTGAGTTCGCTTTTAAAAAAATTAAGCTCGAATACCTTGTGTATTCGGGCTTTTTTTATATGTTATGTGTCTTTATTAAAAAAATAGGCTTAAATCGTATTTATGGAATAGAAGTTATTTCCCCGAAATAAATATTTTTTATGAAAAATTAGTGAATATTAAGTCTGCTTATATTGTAATATTCTTATTATAAGAGAATTAATAATATATTAGCATTCCTAATTCAATACATAAATCCTGAAATACAATGTTCTATAATAAAAAAAAATTAAAATGAAATATTAATTCCCAACATAATTCCATTTTTGCGAATATTAGTTTTGTTCAAATGGCTTATTCTTCTAAAATAATTTATACTAAAAACATTTAAAATGTTTTCAACTCCTAAGCCTAATTCAATATAAGGTTTTTGGACATCAGATAGTGAGCTGGGAAATTTAAGAAGCAATTTGTTTTCGGCCTTAAGGCTTCCCCAAACTCCTTTTGCATAAATTACTTCCCTTAGTTTTAACCTTCGAATAAACGGAACTCTATTAAAGAAAAGACCATTGAAATGATGTTCTCCAAAAAAACTAACATATTGGTCGCTTGCAAATTCATAATAATTCATTAGGTTAAAAGAAATCATCTTATAAAAATAATCTTCTTTTCCTTCATGTAGTTTTAATAAAGGAAAAGGAACTTGTCCCCAAATTTTTCCTGCTTCAATATAATATTTTGTTTTCCCAATAAACCCAAAAGAAGTTCTATATTTAAGACCAATTATTAACTTAGAATACTCAAAATTACTTTCTAAAAAATTTGGAATTCCGTATGTATATTGGAACTCAACGATAGGGTAGAGAGAATTTAAGGTTTGTCTATTGAAAACTCCTTCAATATATTCTTCATTAAATCCAAAATGAGCTTTTAAAGTAATTTCACTGGATTTGAGATTGTTTATTTCTTCTCCTGCATCAGAAATAAATCGCATACTGTCTGTTGGATTTATTATTTTATGATTAAAATACAGTCCTCCTGTTAAACTTTTTAAAAGATCTCTTTCAATACCAGCTTCATAATCCTCAATCCAAAGTAATTTATCGTTATTTGTCGAAACTGCAAAAATATTATCTGAGCCGGCACCTCCAAGATTTGCTCCAAGCTGAATTAAATCTTTACTATAAAATAAACTTGCTAAAGTCCATGGTTTATTTGATATTTTTAGTTTTGTGCCTATTCCGTATTTTAATGTTTTGTCTCCAAAGCCATAGGCAAAGTAATTACTAAGCTCAATTTTTTTACTAAAATTATTGCTTGTTCTTGTTCCAAGCCTAATTCTTGCTCCTTCTATTGCATTTTTGCTATAAATTTTATAATATGGTCCAAATTCAATGTATTTTCTTTTAATATATCCTGTTGTTATAAGATAAATTGTGTTTTCTATTTTTCTAAACGCAGGTATATTCTTAACAGAATCAACCATATTATAAATATTTTTTTCTTTTTTAGTAAGTTGCTCAGGTCTGTTTTCGTTCCAAAAAGTTGTATCAAAATCTACTGCATCATCATTTACTAAAATTTCTTTTAATTCGGTAGTAGAAAAGAAGTTTTTAGAAAATTCGGGATTAAGTTTAATATTTTTTCTAATAGTTAATTTTCTCCCAAAAAAACCGGTTGTTGATTTTGATATATTAAAATCTATGAAAAATTCTTCTTTGAAAGGAAAGAAAAAATTATCGTTTGTTTTTTTATATTCTTTTTTAACATAAAAGTCAGAAACAAAATCAATGTTTGCTGTTTTTGACATTCTTGCACTAATCTTTTTTAGAGCAAAAACAGTATCAGCAATCCACAAATCACCTTTAAATGTATATTCATATTTTCTTTTAGGTTTAAAACTTAAATGATAGCACCAAGAATCATCAATTAATGTGCTGTCAAGTAAATAAAAATCATAAACCATCAATGCAGTACCGGAAATAGGGCTAACAAATTCTTTGTCTGCAACATTTATATAGTTTTTGTAAAAATTAAAAGGAACATACATTTGTCCTGTATATTTGCTTGCATTAAGGTTTTTAATACCGGCAGTATTAACAGCTTTAATCACTTCTTTTCTATGTTTAGGAAATTTTTTATAATAAAAATCAGACATTGTTTCAGATATTATTAAAGGCATATAAACTTTTCCGCTAACAGCAGAAGTATCAATTCCGGCAAATGCAACACCAAAATCTTTCATAATACCTCTATTTCTAACATCTGTATTAAAATTATTTATATCTACTTGCATTTTTGTATATTGTTCATATTTATATGAAGTAAGTTTATTAATATTATTCTCTTTCTTATTTTTTATAACTTTTTTGATAAGTATATCTGCTGGGTTTTCTCCTGCAATTACAATAACTTCTTCAATTCCATATGAGTCTGCTTTTAATTCAATTGTAATATCTTGAAATTTATTAGGTGTAATTTGAACAGTGTCAGTAATAAAGCCCATGCAACTTACTAAAATTGTTCTTTTTTTATTGCGAGTTTCAATAAAAAAATCTCCACTAAATTCAGTTACACAACCTTCCGTTGTTCCGGGGAAAGCAACACTTGCAAAAGGTACGGGTTCTTTGGTCTCTTTATTAATAACTTTCCCTTTTATTTTTGTTTGAGAGAAAGATGTACTAAAAAGTAAGAGAATTAAAAAAGATAAAAAGTATTTTTTCATAGTTGTTTTTAGTGCAAACATTTCAATAATAACATTTTAAACTTTCTTTACTAAAATATCAATATTCAAATGTATCATTTTTATTTTTTATTCAAAAGTTTCTTAGTTGAAAGCAATCCACATGCAGCATCAATATCTTGACCTCTTGAAATTCTAATAGTTGCAGTTATTCCTTTTTCATTTAATCTGTCTCTAAATTTTTCCATACTTTTATCATCTGTTCCCTGTAAGTCTGTGCCTGGAATCTTATGATATTTTATTAGATTTACTCTAGCCCAAAAACCATTAACTTTTTTTGCAAGTTCGTCAGCGTGTTTCATACTGTCGTTAAAATCCTTAAATATAATATATTCAAAAGAAATTCGTCTTTGTCTGCCAAAATTATGATTTTGTACAAGTTTTAACACTTCTCTTATTGGATTTGTCTTTTCAATTGGCATTATACTTTCCCGTTCTTTAGAAAATGGTGTATGAATACTAATAGCAAGATTACATTTGCTTTCTTCTAAATACCTTTTTATTCCTGAAATTATCCCATTAGTTGAAACCGTTATTCTTTTTGGACTCCATGCAAAGCCATAATCTGCTGTTAAAATTTCAAGACTTTTTAAAACTTCATCTAAATTATCAAATGGTTCTCCCATTCCCATAAAAACAATATTGGTTAAGTCTTTATATTCCGGTAAACTTTTTACTTGATTAAGAATTTCATTAGCAGAAAGATGTGATTGGAATCCTTGTTTTCCTGTCATGCAAAATGAACAAGCATATTTACATCCGGCTTGTGATGAAACACATAGTGTTGCCCTTTCTCCAGAAGGAATATATGCAGTCTCAATAAAATTACCTCCAATATTATAAAGATATTTTTTTGTACCGTCTGCAGATGTTTCAACAGAAATATGTTTGTTATATCCAATATCATATGTTTCACCCAAAAGTTCTTTTGCTTTTTTTGAAATATTACTCATTTCATCAATTTCGGTAATTTCTTTTTTATATAACCAATCAGCAATTTGTTTAGCAGTAAATTTTGGCAATTTATGTGAAATAACAATTTTAGTTAGTTCATTTAATGTTTTTCCGAATAAGTGTTCTTTCATAATTTTTTTATAAAATAATTTGCAAAAGTACGAATAATGTATTAAAAAAAAAGAGTTTGAATCATAAAGAAACAAACTCTAACTACTTTTTGAAATTTTAAAACCTTTTTATGTATTAGGATTTTTACAAATAACTACCAACCACTATCCCAAGCACTTTTTTTTGTTTCAACAGGATTTATGCATATTACAGGAATTTGTGAGGAATTGTAAATTATTTGCTCATCCCATGATGAGAAAAAGAAAGTTTTATCTTTATTTACAAGTGTCATTATTAAATCTGCATTATTTTCTACACTATAATCAATAACTTGTTTAGCAAAATTACCGGCTTCAGGCGAAGATACCTTATCGTAGAATTTAATTCCGTATTGATTCATAATATCTTTAATTTGTTTGGTAACTGTCATAATTCTGTTTTTATGGTATTTATCAGATTCAAATTTTGGAATTAAATGAATAGTAGCTTTAAAAGTTTTTGCAATATTAATTGCCCATGCTACTTTTTGTCTGTCTTGCGTTGATGAAGTTATAGGAAAAACTATGTTTTTATATCCTTCAATATTTGATTCCTTTTGCACAACAATTGTTGGAGTATTAGTTAAACTTGCTATTTTCAAAACGTAGCTACCGGCAATTCTTTGAAAACCTATTTTTCCGTGAGTTCCCAAAATAATTAATTTTGCTCTTAATTTTTCATTAACAATATCTATCATCTCAAATAAATTTCCGGAAGTAATATATGTGTCAACTTCGACATTGTACTTTTTATAATATCTGTCTGCAATTTCTTGCAACATTTCTTCAATTTTGCTTTCATCTAAATTATTTTCTTCCAAAAACTTATGAGTATCTTTGTTAATAACATGTAATAGCCAAACACGACTTTGCATTGCATTGGCAAGTACAAAACCATGATTTATTGCATTGTTACAAACTTCAGAAAAATCCGTTGGAATAAGAATTACATTTTGAGTATTTTTTTTCATCTCTGTATAATTAAATAATTAATTGAATGTTTATCTCTTTTATCAAGCATATTTTTTCTGCGTGTAATCGATATTATGTCATATAGTCATTCTTTTGGTATAAAACATATGTCATGGATCTTTCATGGCTTCAAATTTTCAATAAAAAAACTTTAGACTAAGTTACTAATATTATGTTAATTATGCAAGTTTTTACGAAACTTTTTTAATAAATTTTATTGCAAAAAAAAAAGAAAATCACATTTGTTATTTAGAATTAATCTAAATAGATTATATTTACAAAAAAAAAATGAAGCAAATAGTAATTTTAATTCTTGTAATTTTATCCACATCTTGCCATAACAAGGTAAGCACACAAACAAACAATATGAAGCATAAATATAAATTTACTAATAAACTAATTGATGAAAATAGTCCATATTTAATTCAACACGCACATAATCCCGTTAATTGGTATCCATGGGGAGAAGAAGCATTGCAAAAAGCAAAAGATGAAGATAAACTTATTTTAATAAGCATTGGTTATTCTGCATGTCATTGGTGTCATGTTATGGAGCATGAGTCTTTTGAAAATGAAGATATTGCAAAAGTTATGAATGATAATTTTATTTGTATTAAAGTTGACAGAGAAGAAAGACCCGACATTGACAATACTTATATGACTGCTGTTCAATTAATTGCAGGTAGTGGCGGATGGCCTTTAAACTGTTTTGCACTTCCGGATGGACGACCGGTATATGGAGGA
This sequence comes from uncultured Chlorobiota bacterium, assembly GCA_947311445.1. Classification (GTDB taxonomy): domain Bacteria; phylum Bacteroidota; class Bacteroidia; order Bacteroidales; family JAADGE01; genus JAADGE01. Next base: position 30,219 of record CAMZKV010000021.1, read on the forward strand.
ACATATTTTAGACCAAATGATTGGAAAAAAATGCTGCTTTCTTTGTCGAAATCATATAAACTTGATAAAAACAGGTTTATTAAATCTGCAGAAAATATTCATGCCGGAATAAAACAATCTGAATTTTCATTTAAGAATTTATCTAATCAAGAGTTTATTTTTGACAATTACAAAAATGCAATAGACAAACTAAAATCAAGTTTTGATTATAATGAAGGAGGTTTTAACAGAGCTCCAAAATTTCCAATGCCTGTTTTTTGGGAATTTTTGAATGAATATGTTTATTTTTCAAAAGATAAAAATATTAAAAAACATTTAATCCTTACTCTTGACAAAATTGCAAATGGTGGAATTTATGATCATCTTGAAGGTGGTTTTTCAAGATATTCAGTAGATGCAAAATGGAAAGTGCCTCATTTTGAAAAAATGCTATATGATAATGCACAAATGCTTAGCCTATATAGTAATGCATACAAGCAAACAGAAAAAAAACTTTATAAGAAAGTTGTTATTGAAACAATATCTTATCTCGAAAACAATATGATTTCAGAAGATAATGCTTTTTATTCGTCATATGATGCTGATAGTGAAGGAGTAGAAGGAAAGTACTATGTTTGGACAAAAAAAGAAATTGAAAGTTTACTTGGCAAAAATTCAAATTTATTTTGTGATTATTATAATGTAAAAAAGACAGGAAACTGGGAAGATGGAAAAAATATTCTTCATATAAAAAACATAGCAAAAGTTTTAAAAAAATATAATATTTCAGAAAATGAAATCGAAAAGATAATAAATATATCAAAGCAAATTCTCCTTAAAGAAAGAACAAAAAGAATTAAGCCGGGATTGGATGATAAATCAATAACTTCTTGGAATGCTCTTGCAATATCTGGTTATTTGGATGCATATCAAACTTTTAATAATAATAAATATCTTATTCAGGCTGAAAAAACTGCCGAATTTATTTTAAATAAAATGTTAGCAAAAGATTATAGTTTAAAAAGAAGCTATAAAAAAAGAAATTCTAAGATTAATGGTTTCTTAGATGACTATAGTTTTACAATTGAAGCATTTATTAAATTATTTCAAGAAACAGGGAACGAAAAATATTTATTAATTTCTAAGCACCTTACTGATTATGTTATTACTCATTTTTATGATAATGAATCAGCTATGTTTTTTTATACATCTAATAATGACAAAGTTATCACTGTAAGACAAAAAGAAGTTTCTGATAATGTAATACCGGCATCAAACTCTTCCATGGCAAATAATTTGAACATTTTAGCCTTGTTTTTTCTTGAAAATAGATATTCTGAAATTGCAAGAAAAATGACTGCTAATATCCAAAAAAATACAATAGCAAATCTTAATTATTTTGCAAATTGGGCATCTTTAAGTATGTATTATTCAAAACCATCTTATGAGCTTGTTATAATAGGGGAAAATTTCACCAAATTTCAAAAGGAATTAAGAAAAAAAATCAGGCCGGATATTATTTATGCAGGCACAAAAATTGAAAGTAATATTCCTATTTTTAAGAATAGATATAAAAAGAATGAAACATTAATTTATGTTTGTAAAAATAATGTATGCAATCAGCCTGTAAACTCAGTAAAAGAAGCTTTAGAATTACTTAATATCAACTAGTTTTATTCTTTCGAGAATAATAAATATTTAAACTTATTAACCAAATTAGGACCAAAATACTCATAATAGTAGCAGGAACAGCAGATTTTTGATCGAATAAAATTAATGTAACAGCAATTGCAAATCCCGAACTTTTAATTGTTAACATTAAATTTTTACTAATCTGCAATTTTTTATTTTTATTTTTTCTAGTAATAAATAAAAAGAAGATTCCAGTTAAAAATATAGGAATAATCAAAATTCCTGTAATTTTTGCAACATAAATCCAATCAGCGAAAAGAATATCTCTATTTATTGCAATAGCAGTATAAATAATTAATGCAAATCCCCAATCCACAACTTTTCCTCTTATCTTTTCGGTAGTTGGATATATTTTTTTTATTAATAACAATCTTGATAAAACTATTGGAATAACAATAGTTTTTGCAATAACACTAACAACTAAAACTGGGTCTAATGATGCATCTCCTGCAAATAATGAAATTATTAACGGAGTTAAAAAAATTGAAATTAGATATGAACCTAAAATACCTTTAAAAGAATAGTCTAAATCTCCTTTAAAAGCATATGAAAAAGGAATTATTGCAACCCCTGGTGGAGTTGCAGCAATAACAACAAAACCATAAAACATCTCACCTTTAAAAAAAAGGTAAGCTACCGACAATAAAATTATACCATGTAATACATAATTTAAAATAACAGATTCAACAGTTACTTTTAACACAGATTTTAAATCTTTCAGCATTCTAAATTTTATTCCTGTTGTAGAAAAAGTCATAACAACACCTAAAAAATAAATTGTATATTCCTTAAAATGTTGTGCAAAATCTGGAAAAATAAAAGCTAAAACTAATGCAGATATTAGTATAAAATTTCTATCTTGAATTATTTTCAATAAAAAGCTCATTATCTAAAATTTTTGCAAATATTATATTAAAATTCTATTTTAGAATTACGAATTAAAAAATATTACGAATTTTGTTTCAAATAATTTAAAACTCAAAAAACTTATACTCTATTAAAATTCTTATTAATCTAGGTAAAAGTTTGAAAGACAACATAATATTTACAAATAATTTAAAATTGAAAATAGTCATTGCGCATAATATAGCAATTTTCATGCACACAATTGACAAAGCAACTATTGACAATATAAGGAAAAGAAGAAAATTAGTAATTTATTAAAATTATAAAAATCATTTGCTTTTAAAAAGTTTAATCTTTTTTTGTTAAGAAAAATATACTATTTTTGCAAGCTTAATATTTTATATAATCTAAAAAAACAGAAATGTATTTAGACGCAGAAAAAAAACAAGAGATTTTTGGACAGTACGGAAAGTCTAATAATGACACCGGTTCAGTAGAGAGCCAAGTAGCATTATTTTCCTACCGTATCACGCACTTGAATGAACATCTTAAAAGAAACAAAAAAGATAATCATACAAGAAGATCGTTGATAAAATTAGTAGGAAAAAGAAAAAAGTTACTTAAATATTTAATGAAGAATGATATTGTAAGATATCGTAATTTAATTAAAGCTCTCGGATTACGTAAGTAATCTTCCCTTTAAAAAAAAGGCATATTTTTATGCCTTTTTTTATGTTTTACTTTCAATATATAAAATTTAAACACTTCCCTTAATTAAATTACAAATAAAAAATAATGAATATAATAAAAAGAACAATAAATATAGGTGATGGAAGAGAAATTACCATAGAAACAGGAAAACTAGCAAAACAAGCAGACGGTGCAGTTGTTGTAAAACAAGGAGATACAATGCTTCTAGCAACAGTTGTTTCGTCAAATGATGCAAGACCGGGAACAGATTTTATGCCTCTTTCAGTAGATTATAGAGAAAAATTTGCTGCCGCAGGTCGCTTCCCCGGAGGCTTTAGAAAAAGAGAAGGAAGACCTTCTGATGAAGAAATTTTAGTTGCTCGTCTTGTTGATAGAGCTCTACGCCCACTTTTTCCAAGTGATTTTCATGGAGATACATTTGTAAATATTGAACTTATTTCTGCTGATAGAAATAAAGAAATTATGCCTGATGCCTTAGCAGGTTTAGCTGCCTCTGCTGCATTGGCTGTAAGCACTATTCCTTGGAATGGACCAATTTCTGAAGTTAGAGTTGCAAGAATTAATGGTAGTTTTAAAATTAACCCTACAGTTTCTGAACTAGAGCAAGCAGATATTGATATGGTAATTGCTGCAACCCTGGAAAACATTCTTATGGTTGAAGGCGATATGAAAGAAATTTCAGAAGAAGAAATGGTTGAAGCTATTAAATTTGGACATGAAGAAATTAAAAAACACTGCAAAGCTCAAATTGAGATGGCAGAAGAAAAAGGTGTTCAACTGAAAAGAGAGTATAGCCATGAAGAAGAAGGTGACGAAGAATTATTTTCTAAACTTGAAAAAGCCGTAACGGAAAAAATTCATAAAGTTGTATTGTCAGCTTTACCTAAACACGAACGTTCTGAAAAATTTTCTGAAATTAAACAAGAATTTATTGATAGTTTAGATGTTTCAGAAGATGAAGAAATTAATGAAGGTTTAATTGCAGTTTATTTTCATGATATTGAGAAAAAAGTTGTAAGAAATGTTGTACTTAATGAAAGAATAAGACTTGATGGTAGAAAATTAGATGAAATAAGACCCATTTGGTCAGAAATTGATTATTTGCCTGGAACACATGGTTCTGCTATTTTTACAAGAGGAGAAACTCAATCTTTAACTTCTGTTACACTTGGCTCTCCACTTGATGTTCAAATTATTGACAGACCTTTATTTAGAGGAAAATCAGCCTTTGTTTTACACTATAATTTCTTGCCATTTTCAACAGGAGATGCAAGACCATACAGAGGAACCGGAAGAAGAGAAATTGGACATGGAAATTTAGCACATAGAGCAATTGCACAAGTTTTACCAAATGTCGAAGATAATCCATATACAATTAGAGTCGTTTCTGATATTCTTGAATCAAACGGTTCTTCATCAATGGCAACAGTTTGTGCCGGAACATTAGCACTTTTAGATGCTGGAATTCAACTTAAAAAACCTGTTTCTGGAATAGCAATGGGGCTAATTACTGATGATAAAGGAAATTATGCTGTTCTTTCTGATATACTTGGCGATGAAGACCATCTTGGAGATATGGACTTTAAAGTTACAGGAACAGAAGATGGAATAACAGCTTGCCAAATGGACATAAAAGTAGATGGGCTTTCTTACGAAATTTTAACTGAAGCATTAATGCAGGCAAAAGAGGGTAGAGCTCACATTCTTAACGAAATGATGAAAACAATTTCTGAACCAAGAGCTGAATTTAAGTCTCATGTTCCAGGTATAACTTCTATATTTATTCCACAAGATTTAATTGGAACTGTAATTGGACCAGGAGGAAAAATGATTCAACAAATTCAAAAAGACACTGAAACTACAATTACTATTGAAGAAGTTGATGGGCTTGGAAACGTTGTAATTATGGGACCTACACAAGATTCAATTAATAGTGCAAAAGATTTTATTAAAGGTTTAACTGCCGTACCAGAAGTAGGCACTGTTTACCAAGGTAAAGTAAAAAGCATTAAAGATTTTGGTGCTTTTGTTGAGATACTTCCCGGAAAAGATGGTTTGCTTCATATTTCTGAAATTTCTCACGAAAGAACGAATAATGTTGCAGACGTGTTGAAAGAAGGACAAACAATTGAAGTTAAATTAATTGGTTTAGACCCAAGAACTAAAAAATTGAAATTATCGAGAAAGGCTTTATTGCCAAGACCTAATAAGAAGTAAAATAAAAGTTTATATTTTTTAATTCGCCCTTCAATTTTTTTATTTGTTGGGCGTTTTTTTATATATCTATGCAAACAAATGGTGGGAATTAATAAATAAATGACAATTAGCTAATTTTTACATGCTTTTCTGCATGATATGAAGATCTAACAAGTGGAGAACTTTCAACAAATTTAAAACCTTTTTTTAAAGCAATCTCTTCCCATTTTTTGAAGATGTCAGGATGTACATATTCTACAACTTCAGCATGTTTTGGTGTAGGCTGTAAATATTGTCCAATTGTAAAAACTTTGCAATTAACAGCTCGTAAATCATCCATTAATTCAATAACTTCTTCAAAAGTTTCGCCTAATCCAACCATTATCCCAGATTTTGAGCTAATTCCTGAGTCAGAAATTTGCTTGATAACTTCTAAGCTTTTCTCATATTTTGCTTTGCTTCGTATCTGCGGACTAATTCGCTTCACTGTTTCTAAATTATGAGAAATAACTTCTGGTCTAGAATCTATAACTTTTTGAATAAGTTCCGGGATAGCATCAAAATCCGGAATTAATGTTTCAATTGTAGTATTAGGCATTAATTTTTTAACTTCAAAAACAGTTGAAGCCCATATTGTAGAACCTTTATCATCCAAATCATCTCTATCAACAGAAGTTAAAACCACATGTTTTAAATTTAGAGCTCTAACTGAACGTGCAATTTTTATAGGCTCATTAAAATCAGGCAAATGAGGTTTTCCTGTTTTTACCGCACAAAACTTACAGGCTCGTGTGCATATATCTCCAAGTATCATTAATGTTGCCGTTCCTCTGTCCCAACATTCTCCTAGGTTTGGACATTTTCCACTTGTACAAATGGTATTTAATTTCTGTTCGTTTAAAATATTATGAACTTTTGCATATTTATTACTTTGTGGAAGTTTAATTTTTAACCAATCAGGTTTTCTTCGAGTATTTTGTTTTTTGCTCATAACTTATTAAAAAAGTCAAAATTCACTTAAAGTGAAACTCTGATTTATAATTATACGGATAAAAAAATATCAATTGGTTATTCAACAATAATTTTTTTACTATACTTTTTATTCTCAACTAAAAAATTACAAATATAAATACCTTTTGGTAATTTATTATCTGTTTTAAAAGAATAAGAATTATTTATTTTGCTTTTAAATAAAATCGTTCCCGAAATATCAGTAATCCAAAAATCAATATCCGACTTTATATTTTTTGTGAAATTAATTTTAAGTTCACTTCCTGCTTTAACAGGATTTGGATAAATTCTTATTAAATTTTTCTTTTTATTTTTTTTAATGAAATCAGACTCCAATGGTATTTCTACTTTATATGCACCTATTCCATATGTTCCTACAAATAATTTTCTTTCGGCATAATGAAATTCTAATGCAAAAACTGGAACATTAGGAAGTTCCGATGAGATAAATTCCCAATTTGATCCACTATTATTTGTCACATAAATTCCAGCATCAGTTCCAATGAAAATCCTACCTTCAACATCAGGGTCTAAAACCATAGCATTAATAGGTATTTCCGGAAGATTACTGTCAATTGCCGTCCAATTTTCTCCTAAATCAACAGATTTAAAAATATGAGAATAATGTTCATCCCATCTGAATCCGGAAACTGTAACATAAATTGTATTCACATCAAAAGGGTCAGTTTTAACTCTTGTTATCCATCTGTCAGGCAAACTGCCGGTAATATCTGTCCAAGTTCCACCGTCATTTTCCGTAATGTAAACTTTACCGTCGGCAGAACCTGTTATTAAAATATTAGGGTTAATTTTTGAAATGTCAATTGTTGTAATTGTATGGAAATTATTCTCTCCACCTTTTGTTAAATCTCCACTAATTGAAGTCCAATTATCTCCTTTATTAGTTGATTTATTAATCCTGTATGTTCCTGCGTATAAGATGTTTGGATTTGTTGGGTGCAAAATATAAGGAGTTGCCCAATTTGTTCTTTCATTATAAAAACCAATATAATAATTAGCTCCATTCTCTATTCTATATATATTTCCCCATTGATATTCACAATAAAAAGTATTAGGATTTGTGTAATCAACAAGACAATACATTCCATCTCCTCCTAATAATGCTTCCCAATCATTAATATTTCCTGTTGCAGTTCTTATGGAATTATTATCTTGCGTTCCGCCATATAATCTGTTTACATTTGTTGAATCAATAGCAATATCATAAAATTGGGTTAAAGGTAAATTATTAACTTTATTCCAATTATTTCCATTATCTGAACTATAATATAATCCTCCATCATTTCCACACCAAACTTTATTGTCCGTAAATTCCATCGCATGATAATCAACATGCATATTGCCAGATGATTCAGTCCAAGAAGTTCCGCCATTTTCAGTTTTATAGAAAAGTTGCCCCATTGCAAAAACTCTGTTTTCATTTTGCGGGTCAATGTTTATTTGTCCGAAATACCAGCCAAAAGTACTGTTCATATCACCTAGAGTGCCGTCATTTGTTTCAGTCCAAGAGCTTCCACCGTTTGTAGTTTTATATATACGAACTATATTATCTTCCATATCATAAATTGCATATAAAACATCAGGATTGGTTTCCGAAATTGTAATGCCTATTCTACCAACATCACTTCCTGTGGGTAATCCTGTCATAAGTTCTGTCCAACTATCTCCGCCGTTAGTTGTTTTCCATATTCCGGAGCTTTCTCCAAACGAACGGCGATATTCTTTGCCACGGAATCTTTCCCACATTGCTGCATAAAAAATATCAGGATTTGTTGGATGTTGCACAAGGTCAATTCCTGAAGTTGAATCTGTTAAAAATAAAACTTGTTCCCAAGTTGAACCTCCGTTTGTAGTTCTATATATCCCTCTATCGGAATTTTTTGTGAACAAATTACCACAAGCTGCTACAAAAATTCTAGCAGTATTATTATAATCAACAATAATTCTTCCTATAAAAGCAGTATTTTCAAGACCAATATTATTCCATGAATTACCTGCATTATCAGATTTATAAATCCCACTTCCCATAAAAGTATTACTTGAAGCATTTGACTCTCCTGTTCCTGCATATATTACATTATCATTATCAGGGTCTATGGCAATATCTCCAATTCCAATTGTGGGAATATTACTAAAAATATTTTCCCAATTTGCTCCTTCATCAGTTGTTTTAAATACACCTCCTGATGCTGATCCTAGATATATAGTATTTGGACTATTCGGATTAATTTCAATATCAGAAACACGTCCTCCAATATTTGTAGGACCGGCAAATTCCCAATTTAAATCATAAATTGACCTTTTTTGTTCAGCAACTACTTGTTTCATTGCAGTTAAATAATTCTTTTGTTTTAATTTTTTATTGGGATAAATTCTTTGGTAATCATACCATTCCGAAGGGTAATTAAAACTATTCTCATTTTTTAATTTAAAAAGCATTTTTTTAGTAGTATAGTTTTTTAAGAAAATTAAACCTAAACCAATTAGAATAAAAATAGAGACAATTACTAATATTTTTTTTAACATATTATTTTTTTTTATGAAGATTAATTTATGTTTATGATTTAATGATACAAAAATAGTTTATTAGTTGCACAAAAAAATATGAGTCAAATTATAAAAATATGAATACTTAATTATCTTTGCATATTAAAATAAAAATTAGACCAAAGAAATGAGTTATACAGAATTATCAGAACAAGAAAAAATAAGAAGAGAATCTTTACAGAAAATTATTGATTTGGGTATAAACCCTTATCCTGCTGCAAAATACGAACTTACTGCATACAGCCAAGAGCTTAAAGATAATTTTTCAGAAGAAAAAAATAATTATAAAGATGTTAGTATTGCAGGAAGAATAATGACACGAAGAATTATGGGAAAAGCATCTTTTGCGGAAATACAAGATGCACAAGGTAAAATTCAAGTTTATTTTAACCGTGATGTAATTTGCCCTGATGAAGATAAAACTTTATACAATACCGTTTTTAAGAAGTTATTAGATTTAGGTGATATAATTGGAATAAGAGGAGAAGCATTTAAAACAAATGTTGGCGAAACTTCAATTCGTGTTAAAGAATTTACAATTTTAAGTAAATCAATTCGCCCACTTCCTGTTGTAAAAGAAAAAGATGGTGTAACTTACGATGCCTTTTCCGACCCAGAGCAAAGATACAGAATGCGTTATCTTGATTTAATGGTAAACCCACACGTAAAAGAAGCATTTATAAACAGAACAAAACTTACAAACTCAATGCGTGAGTACCTTAACGGGAAAGGATACCTTGAAGTTGAAACACCAATTTTACAACCAATTTATGGAGGAGCAGCTGCTGCACCATTTAAAACACATCATAACACACACGACCAAACTTTATATTTGCGTATTGCTAACGAATTGTATCTTAAAAAGTTAATAGTAGGAGGTTTTGATGGCGTATATGAATTTGCAAAAGATTTTCGTAATGAAGGAATGGACAGATTTCATAATCCGGAATTTACGCAAATGGAACTTTATGTTGCATACAAAGATTATTTCTGGATGATGGATACCGTTGAAGAAATGGTTGAAAAAATTGCAATGGATATTCATGGAACAACGAAAGTACAAGTAGGAGAGAACACAATAGATTTTAAACGCCCATGGAAACGCTATACAATGTTTGAAGCAATTGAGCATTTTACAGGAATTGATGTTTCAAAAATGGACGAAGCAGAACTATTAGCAACAGCAAAAAAACTTGACATCCCTACCGACGATTCAATGGGAAAAGGAAAACTAATTGATGAAATATTTGGAGAAAAATGTGAAGCAAAATTAATACAACCAACTTTTATTACAGACTATCCTGTTGAAATGTCGCCACTTGCAAAAAAACACAGAAGTGTTGATGGTTTAGTTGAACGTTTTGAAGCAGTTTGTAATGGAAAAGAAATTTGCAATGCCTATTCAGAACTTAACGACCCAATTGACCAAAGAAAAAGATTTGAAGACCAACTTGAACTAGCAAAAAGAGGCGATGACGAAGCAATGATGCTTGATGAAGATTTTCTTAAAGCAATTGATTATGGAATGCCACCAACATCAGGACTAGGAATTGGAATTGACCGCCTTGCTATGATTATGACAAATTCTCACTCAATACAAGATGTACTTTTCTTCCCACAAATGCGACCAGAGAAAAAGCAAGAAAAAACAATAGAGTTAAACGACGAAGAAAAAGCAGTTTACAATATTGTAAAAAAAGAAGAACAAATTGAACTTTTAAAATTGAAAGAACAAACATCACTTTCAAATAAGAAATGGGATAAAACCATAAAATCATTAACTAAATTGGAACTTGTTGAAGTTGTAAAAAAAGGTGAAGTTTTGATGGTTAAGTGTATAGGATAGTAATTAAAACCTTTAAATGAAAAACCTAAAAAAAATATGGAGATACATAAAACCCTATAAGTGGAATGCTTTTGGGAACATCACATTTAATATCTTTCAAATAATATTCTCACTTTCGGCATTAGTTTTAGTAATTCCTTTTTTAAATATATTATTTAACCAACAAGAATCTGTTAGTGTTTCACCGGAATTCAATTATTCACTTGAAAGTTTAAACCAAATATTTAACTATTATGTAAGTGATTTAATAAAAACCAGCGGAAAGCAAAAAGCATTACTTTTTGTAAGTTTAATAGTAGTATTTGTTATTTTATTGAAAAATACATTCCTTTATTTTGCAAATTTCTTTATGGCTCCACTTCGTAATGGAATTGTAAAAGATATTAGGAATAAGATATATTCTAAAATTCTTGTTTTACCCTTGTCCTATTATTCCGACGAACGTAAAGGAGATATAATTTCTCGTGTTTCAAATGATGTAAAAGAAATTGAATGGTCAATTATGCGTTCAATTGAAACAGTTTTTAGAGATCCTTTTACAATTATTTTTTATTTGGGAACAATGATATGGATGAGCCCCGAACTAACAATTTTCCTTTTAATTCTTTTACCTATAAGTGGTGCAATTATTGGTATTGTAGGTCGTTCGCTAAGAAAAGACTCTAAAATTGCACAATCGAAACTTGGGGACATTTTATCAACTGTTGAAGAGTCATTGTCAGGTTTAAGAATTATAAAAGCATTTACTGCTGAAAAAAAATCGGAAAAACGATTTTATTCAATTAATTCTGATTATACAAGGATAATGAATAAAATTACAAGAAAACAATATCTTGCTTCACCAATGAGTGAATTTCTTGGCATAATTGTGATGATTATTATAATGTACTATGGAGGTTCACTTGTTTTAAATGATGAAAGCAGTTTGTCGCCATCGGAATTTATTGGTTTCATTGCGATTTTTTCACAAATTATTCCTCCTGCAAAAGCTTTTTCAACAGCTTTTTATGAAGTTAGAAAAGGACTTGCATCAATTGACAGGATTAATATAATTTTAAATGCTGATGAAAAAATAACTGAAAAAAAGGGAGCAAAAACAATTGATACATTAAATTCAAAAATTGAATATAAAAACGTTTCTTTTAAATATGAAGAGAAATATGTACTTAAAAATATAAATTTAACTATTGAAAAAGGAAAAACAGTTGCATTAGTTGGGCAGTCTGGCTCAGGAAAATCAACATTGGTAGATTTATTACCACGTTTTTATGATATTGAAGAAGGTGAAATTCTTATTGATGGAATAAACATTAAAGATTTGAAAATGAAATCATTACGTTCTTTAATGGGAAATGTAAATCAAACACCTGTTTTGTTTAATGATACCATAAAAAATAATATTGCATTTGGAATTGATAATGTAAGTATAGATGAAGTTAAAAAGGCATCTGAAATTGCAAATGCACTTAATTTTATTGAAGAAACAGAAAAATCTTTTGAAACAAATATTGGAGACAGCGGAACAAAATTATCAGGAGGACAGAGGCAACGGTTAAGTATTGCCAGAGCAGTTCTTAAAAACCCGCCTATAATGATTTTAGATGAAGCAACTTCGGCATTAGATACGGAATCGGAAAAATTAGTGCAAGATGCTCTTAATAGTTTAATGAAAAATCATACATCAATTGTTATAGCACATCGCCTTTCAACAATAAAAAATGCAGATATGATTTGTGTTTTACACGAAGGAGAAATTGTTGAAACAGGAAATCATTCAGAATTAATTGCAAAGGATGGTGTTTATAAGAAATTACATGGTTTACAAAGTTTTTAGAACTTATTATGAAAGTTACCGGGTTTACAATAATAAGAAATGCAATTAAATACGATTATCCTGTCGTTGAAGCAATAAATTCAATACTACCTCTTTGCGATGATTTTGTTGTTGCAGTTGGAAATTCAGAAGATGAAACTTTGAATTTAATAAAAAATATTAATCCTGATAAAATAAATATAATTGAAACTGTTTGGGATGATACTTTAAGAAAAGGAGGACAGGTTCTTGCTATTGAGACAAATAAGGCGTTTCAGGCAATCAATAAAGATGCAGACTGGTGCTTTTATATTCAGGCAGATGAAGTATTACATGAAAAATATTTTGATGCAATTAAAAAAGCAATGAAAACTTATAAAAATGATAAAAACGTTGATGGCTTACTTTTTAAATATTTGCATTTTTATGGTTCTTATGATTATGTTGGTACCTCATCAAATTGGTATAGAAATGAAATAAGAATAATAAAAAACAATAAAAAAATATATTCGTATAAAGATGCCCAAGGCTTCAGAAAAGACAATAATTTAAAGTTGAAAGTTAAACATATTGATGCATATATGTACCATTATGGCTGGGTAAAAACACCCGAAGCAATGCAAAGAAAACAAGAAAGTTTTCATAAACTATGGCATTCTGACGAATGGCTTAAAAAAAATATAATAAAAACAGACAAGTTTGACTATTCTGAAATTGATGCTTTGAAATTGTTTAAAGGAACACATCCTTTATGTATGCAAAAAAGAATAAATGATAAAAATTGGAAATTTAATTATGATTTATCTTACAATAATTTAATATTTAAAGAAAAAATTAAGAATTTTGTTGAAAAAATTATCGGGATAAGATTAGGTGAATATAAAAACTATAAAATTGTTTAATGCTTAAACAACTAAAAATACAAAACTACGCACTAATTGAAAAACTTAATATAGATTTTCAGGCAGGTTACTCCGTAATAACAGGAGAAACAGGAGCAGGAAAATCAATTTTGCTTGGTGCATTATCTTTAATTTTAGGAAATCGTGCAGATACAGGAATTCTTAAAAATAAAGATAAAAAATGTATTGTTGAGGCTGAATTTGACATTCAACGCTTCTCACTAAAAGTTTTTTATGATAAAAATGACATTGATTATGATGAAATTACAATAATTAGAAGGGAAATATCTCCTTCTGGTCGTTCCAGAGCTTTTATTAATGATACTCCTGTTAATTTAGCAGTACTTAAAGATTTAAGTAGTCAATTAACAGACATTCATTCGCAACATCAAAATTTAAATTTGAACGATAACTCATTTCAACTGAATGTTTTAGATGCCTTTGCGGGTTTATTGCCAAAAGTTGAAGATTATAAAAAAGACTATTTTGAGTATCTTAAAATAAAAAA
>CAMZKV010000022.1 GCA_947311445.1 uncultured Chlorobiota bacterium
CGTCAGTTACTTGTTCTTCCATTTGTATTAGAATTTTATAGATATAATTAATTACTCAGAGGCAAAAATAAATAAAAAATAATAAAAAAAATAATAAATGACTTTTTTTATAAAAATATACATTTTTATTTCTCGATTTCAATACTTATTTTTACGCTAAATTTAAAAACTTAAAAATATATATTTATATGTTAGATAAATTTAATTTATTCTTCAAGATACTTATATTTTTATTCGCATCTGTTATAACTGTGTTTATCTTACCTAGAAGTAATAAGTTTGGATATGAATTTCAAAAAGGAGAGCCTTGGAAACATAAAAACTTGATAGCAGAATACGATTTTCCTGTTTATAAAAATGATGATGTTTTTAAACAAGAAAAAGATAGTATTTTAAAAAATATTAAGCCGTATTTTAAATATAATGCTGAAATGTTAAATTTTGTTCTTGAAAAATTTAATTCAGAATTTGATTTACTCGCTACCAACATATTATCCGGATTAAAAAATACAGAACAAACTTTGGACTTAAAACAAAACGTACCAAAAATTAAGAAAGACTTAAGAAATAAAATTATATCTTTTTATAAACAAGGGATTTTTGAGCCAATTTCGGATGAAATACTCTTAATACCTGAAAGTTCAGAAATTTTTATTGTTAAAGGTAATATTGCAGAATCATATCCTTCTAAGCAAATTTATACGCAAAAAAAAGCATATAATGAAATAGTAAAATTTTACTTTAATCTAAAATCTAAATATGATTTTCCTTTACCGGACATTAATTTTTTAAATTACATAAAATACAATGTAATTTATGATAAGCAAATGACTCAAAAAGCAGAAGAACAATTGCTCGAAAGCATATCTCCGGTAAGAGGAATGGTACAGGCCGGTGAACGTATAATATACAAAGGACAACTTATTAATGATGATAAGTTTCAAATACTTACATCCTTAAAAAGGCAATACTTGTCTGAATATGATTCTCATTCTAATGGAATTTTAGTGTTAACGGGGCAGTTTATTTTGGTAAGTTCAATTTTTGCAATTCTGTTTTTATATCTATTTTTTTATAATACAAAAATATTTAATAATAATCGTAAATTATTATACTTTCCTTTCTTTTCGGTTTTAATTGTTGTCATTTCAGCAGCAGTTGCAAAACAACAAGTGCTAGATATTTATTTAGTTCCCTTTACAATCTTACCATTAATAACCGCTACTTTTTATAAACCTAGAACAGCATTTCTACATCATATTATTACTATTTTACTAATAGGGTATATAGCTGCAAATGGGTTTGAATATATTTTCATTCAGTTTGTTGTTGGGTTTGTTGCTATTTCAGGTGTAAGCAGACTTAATAGAAGAAGCCAAGTTTTATGGACTGCATTGCTTATTTTTATAACATATTTTGTTCTCTATAGTGCTTTAACGGTTATACGTGAAGGCGAAATTGCAAAAATAGATTTATCTAAAATTGCATGGTTTGCAGGAAGTAGTATTTTAGTCCTTGCCGCCTACCCTTTAATTTATTTCTTTGAAAAAGTTTTTGGATTTTTATCGGATGTAACACTAATTGAACTTTCAGATACTAATAGACCTGTTTTAAAAGAACTCGCAGAAAAAGCTCCTGGTTCATTTCAACACTCTGTTCAGGTTGCAAATATATCCGAAGCAGCTGCCAGGGAAATTGGAGCAAATCCTTTGCTAGTTAGAGCAGGAGCAATGTACCATGATATTGGAAAAATGAAAAATCCTTCCTTTTTTATTGAAAACCAACACTCAGACAACCCTCATGATAAAATTAAATCTTTAAAAAGTGTTGAAATAATAAAAAAACATATAACAGATGGTGTTAAACTTGCAAAAAAACATTCTTTACCAAAAGAAGTATCAGATTTTATAATAACTCATCATGCAAACGCTAAAATTGCATGGTTTCTGCATAAGTATAAAGAACAACACAAAGATGAAGATATTGATGAAGATAAATTTAGACATCACGGAATCCTGCCATATTCTAAGGAAACAGCAATTGTGATGATTGTAGATTCTGTTGAAGCTGCATCAAGAAGTTTGCTCGAATATACAGAAAAAAGCATTGATAATTTAGTTGAGAATATTGTAAAAAATAAAATTTCAGACAACTTATTAATTGAAGCTAACATTACTTTTGCAGAAATTAATAAAGTAAAAAAAGTACTAAAAACTAAACTTAAAAATATTTATCATACAAGAGTTGTTTACCCTGAATGAAATAGTTATTATAAAATTGCGTTTAAAAAGTTGAACTTAGCTATATGTCAAAAATAAAATACATAGTATTATTGCTTATTTTATCCCTAAATCTTTATTCTCAAAATAATGATACTCCAACAGGGTATGTTAAATACTCTCAATCTTTCAAATTTAAAGACGGTTTATATTTCAATTTCTTACAAGTAAAAAATAATTCTCCTATTAAAAAATCTCAAATCGTAACCAATTTAGATTATAAAAGATATGATTTTTTTGAACGTTTATTTGAAGAAAAAACAATTACAGTTTATGATAATATGGGAGTAAAAAAAGTTGTAAATGTTAATGATATATGGGGATTTACTAACAAAGGTGTTTTATACATAAATTTAAATGATGAATTTAACAGAATACCTGTTTTTGGGAGCATCAGTCATTTTATTGCAAATAAAACTTATGTTGAATACGACCCTTATAGATATGGTTCGTATAACTCATATAATTACTATAACAGATATGATAACCAAACAACAAAAACAGTTTTAATCCAATATTTACTTGACTTTGAAACAGGAAAATTATATGATTTTTCTTATAAATCGGTTGAATTATTAATCTCAAAAGACCCTGAATTGTATGAAGAGTTTTCTAAACTAAGTACAAGAAAAAAGAAGAAACTTAAGTTCTTATATATTAGAAAATACAATAAAAAACATCCTGTTTATTTCCCAAAACAACAACTAAAACATTAATTATGAAAACAATCAGCATTATTTTAATCTCAATTTTGCTTAGTACAACAATTCTTGCACAGCAAATGTTACCAACAGCAAAACAAGTGAAAACCTTTCTTAATTCTAGAACATACTTTGTTCAAGACAATAATCTGTTTGGAATGTACAATGGTGCAATTAAAGAAGCCGCAGAAAAACATTGGAAAATAACAAAATTCTTTATGATTAATAAAGATGATTATAATAAAAAAAGAAAAGTACCGGAAGCATCAATGCTTATTCAAACTGAATCTCATTTTGAAGGGCAAGAAGACCTAGGTGTTTTTACTTCTTTAAGTCTTGTACTAGGAAAAAGTGGAGGCAACATAAACACAATGCCGGATATCATTACTCTTCCTTTAGCTTATAGCGATGTAGATTACGATAGGTATCATTATAAACTAGGTTTAGCTCTAATTTTCATGCAAAATCATGTAAAATGGCTACAAAAAAATCCGGATGTTGAGGATAAAGCTCTTTTAAATCATTATAAAAACAGTAAAAAGAATACAAAAGAAAAAATATTATATTTGCTTAAAAGAGAAATGGCAGAAGAAGTAAATTCAATATCAAAAATTAAGGAATTTTATTCAGGAAAAGTAAAGTTTGTTTCACAAGAAGATATTAAAAATGCTGTTGATAATAAAAAGAAAGATGTTCTTGTTTTGCATTTAGTTGCACCTACTAGAAATATTAAAGGTTCTGTTGTTACAAAAATGATATTGAGTGCCGAAAATGCTCAAATTTTTTATTTTGATTTTCATAGAGTAAGAGGAAAACGATTACCAAATAAATTCTTAAAAAAGGATTTTGAAGCATTAGAAGAAATAGAATAAGAAAACAAATATTTTATATCCAAGAGAACAACTGAAAATGAGCTTTTTCTGTGGATATTTAATAAATGAAACATCCACGACAAAAATTTAACACCCAAAGGTATGATATAACTCTTCATACATATTACTCGCAGAACAAAGCAAGTGTTCCTATGTGCAGAGCAAAACAATTTATTTAAAAATAAAAACACAAGCAACTTATTAAATATAAATTAACTTTTAACTATTTTTAGACACATGAAATTAAATTTTACAATAGTTATACTTTTTACAATAACTAATCTGTTAAAAGCACAAAATCTGGATTTAATTGATGCCGTCTTTGAGCAAAATGAAAGAAAAGTTTTTTACATATTAAAAGCCGGAAAAAATCCGAATATTCAAACAAATGAAGGAGTAACCCCATTAATGTATGCAGCTGATATTGGGAATGCCTATCTTTGTAAATTACTAATAAAATACAAAGCTGATGTTAATAAAATTCCTTTTAATAAAAAAACTGCATTAATTTCAGCATCCGAAAAAAATCATCCTGAAATCGTTAAGATTTTATTGCAAAACAAAGCAAATGTAAATGCAAAAGACAAATTTAACGCAACATCTTTAATGTATACTGCATATTATGGATATCCGCTAACAGCCTCATACTTATGTGAATATGGAGCTAACCTAATGAAAAAAAATTCTTTTGGAACAGATGCTGCAATGATTGCCGCTTATTTTGGAGATATTGAAATATTAGAAGTCCTTTATGATTATTATGCAGATTTCAATTCACAAGACAAAGATAATTTCACTCCATTAATGATTGCATCACAAGAAGGAAAACTTGAAGCCGTTATATTTCTTGCCGAACGAGAAGCCGATATTCACAAAACAAATATTGAAAACATGACAGCATATGATGTTGCAGTTTATAATAATCAAACAAAAATTGCAAAATATTTGATTTCAAAAGGAGCAAAAAAGAATAGACAAATATCTCAAACATTTTCAACTTATGATTTAGCAATAGCTAATAAAAATTATGAAATTGCCGATTTAATTTTTCCTAAAAATAAAGGAAAACATAAATTTAAAAAAGACCGTATTTATAAGATGATAGTTCAAAAAGATATTAGTTTTGCTAAAAAAGATATTTCTAAGGAATTCTAATTCGAGATTCTTGGAAAGAGTTTTTTTTATAAAAACCATAGTTTTGCATACTGCCTAGTAATCTTCAAGAAATTTACAAAAATTATTGTCAGTATTTACTTTTTGTTACTTTTGTGTCAAGACAACAACGAATTGTCTCTGAAAAAACAAAAGCAAAAATAATTACTCCTAAAAAGCAATTTTTAAAAAAGTAATTACATAAAATTATTAAAAATTTAAAAAGAAAATACAAAGATGGAAAATATAACAAAAGCATACGAGAAACTTGGAATTTTTTATCTTGGAAAAGAAGTTAATCCAAAAACACAAGAACTTACAGATGAGCTTGTATTGTATAAAAATAAAAATTTCACAACTCATGCTGCTCTAATAGGAATGACAGGCAGTGGAAAAACAGGACTTGGAATAGGAATAATTGAAGAAGCTATTCTCGATAATGTTCCAGCAATTTTAATTGACCCCAAAGGAGATATGGGAAATCTACTTCTTACATTTCCAGAACTAAAACCAAAAGATTTTGAACCATGGGTTGATCCCGGTACTGCCGAAACAAAAGGACTAAGTGTTAAAGATTTTGCCACGAAGACAGCAGAAATGTGGGACAAAGGAATTCAATCTTGGCATCAAGACAAATCTCGTATAATGACATTAAAAAATAATGCAGAATACGTAATTTATACTCCCGGAAGTACAGCAGGAGTTCAACTATCAGTTCTCAGTAGTTTTGATGCACCTTCGGAAGATGTTATTGATGACCCGGATTCATTTACATCTGTAATTAACTCAACCGTTAGCAGTTTGCTAGCTCTTATAAAAATCAGTGGAGACCCTTTGCAAAGCAAAGAATTTTTGTTACTCTCAACAATATTTGTTCATCTTTGGAAAAAAGGTATAAATGTAAGCCTCGAAGAATTAATTGGTTATGTAACAAACCCTCCATTCGAAAAAATAGGAGTTTTACCACTGAAAAGTTTCTACACTCAAAAACAAAGGCTTGATTTAGCAATGAAATTAAATACTGTTTTAGCAAGTCCCAGTTTCTCTGCTTGGACAGAAGGCGAAGCTCTGGATATTAAAAATTTACTATATTCAAAAGACGGAAAACCAAAAGTTTCAATACTTTCAATTTCTCATCTTGACGATAGCCAAAGAATGTTCTTTGTAACCCTGTTTTTGAATAAATACATAAGTTGGATGAGGCAACAAAGTGGTACATCTTCATTAAGAGCATTATTATATATGGATGAAATTTTTGGCTATTTTCCTGCAGTTTCTAATCCTCCAACAAAAAAACCTATGCTAATGCTTTTGAAACAGGCAAGAGCATTCGGAATAAGCATAATTCTTTCAACTCAAAACCCTATTGATTTGGATTATAAAGGATTATCTAATATAGGAACTTGGTTTATAGGACGTTTGCAAACCAAACAAGACAAAGAAAGAGTAATGGATGGTTTGTTAAAAAGCGGCGAAGATTCATTAAACAAAAAAGAAATAGAATTTTTACTATCAAACCTTCAATCCAGAGTGTTTTTATTTAAAAGTGCACATGAAGACCGTATAAAACTTATGCAAACAAGATGGGTGCTGTCATACTTAAAAGGACCACTTTCTAAAAAAGAAGTTAGGGTTTTGATGAAAAAAAGAAAAGAAAAATCCCAGACTAATGAAACAAAAGAAATTAAAATTGAAAAACAAACTGAAACAATTGGAATTTCAGATGCAAATATTGTTAAACCTGTAGTTACAGACGGAATTAAACAATTTTATTCAGTTAAAACACCATACGGGCAAGAGCTTGTGTATGAACCATACCTACTTACAGAAGGCAAAGTTAAATATGTAAATGCAAGCAAAGGAATTGATATGCAAACTTCTATATCAAAAAAATTCTTTCTTGATAAAGAACTTACACAATTAGAAATGAATAGAGGTGAAGACTATGATTACACCGATGATTTACTGCTTTTTGATAAAAAACCAATTGAACAAAGTAAATTTTTGTCTTTACCGGTTTTTATTGCTGAATTAAAAACTTTAAAAACAATTGAAAAAGCCTTTTCTGATTATTTATATCGTTCAAAGAAACTTGAACTTTTTAGATGCAAATCTCTAAAAGCAGAATCAAAACCAGGCGAAAGCATCAAAGATTTCAAAATAAGATTAATTGATATTTTAAGAGAAGAAAAAGACAAAGCTATTGAAAAATTAAGAAAAAAATATCACACAAAAAGCAATAGCTTACAAAATAAATACGAAACACTTTTAACAAGATTAGACAAAGAAAAAGCAGATGTTGCATCAAAAAGAACTGATACTGCAATGTCTTTCGGAATGGCAATTCTGAGTTCTTTCTTAGGAGGAGGAACGAAAAGAAAAACAATGCGAGGTATCAGCAGTGCAGGAAAAATTGCAAAAGAAAAAGCCGATGTTCGTAGAGTAGAAAATCAAATATATGAAATTCAAAAAGATATGGAAGACTTAAAAAATGATTTGTCGCAAGAAATATCTATTTTAAAAGATGAGTTCAGTCTTGAAAATCATGAAATTACAACTTTCTACATAAAACCCAGGCGTTCAGATATTTTTGATGTAAAAGCATCTTTGCTTTGGGAAGCAAGATAAAAATACAGAGAAAACCCTGTTAGTGCTTTTTCAGCCTGACAGCGGTTTAATTTTTAAAAACAGACAGTAGTTGATTTTGTAAACATAAAAACGTAATTATAAATTTGTGAATTATCAACAATTAACAATTCTAATTGCAAAAAGGAATAATCTTTTATATTTTTGTTGCAGATTATGGAAAATTATATTGTATCAGCAAGAAAATACAGACCAAATGATTTTAAATCCGTTGTAGGACAGCAATCTATAACTGTAACTTTAAAAAATTCAATAAAAACACAACAACTTGCACATGCATATCTTTTCTGTGGACCAAGAGGTGTCGGAAAAACTACTTGTGCAAGAATTTTTGCAAAAACTATTAATTGTGAAAATCCTAC
This sequence comes from uncultured Chlorobiota bacterium, assembly GCA_947311445.1. Taxonomy (GTDB): domain Bacteria; phylum Bacteroidota; class Bacteroidia; order Bacteroidales; family JAADGE01; genus JAADGE01. Next base: position 8,013 of record CAMZKV010000022.1, read on the forward strand.
AAGCGAGTTTGAAGCATGTAATGAATGTGAATCATGCCAAGCTTTTGATGATAATCGTTCATATAATATACATGAACTGGATGCAGCATCAAACAATTCTGTTGAAGATATTAGGAATCTAATTGAGCAGGTTAGAGTTCCTCCTCAAATTGGCACTCATAGTGTATATATAATTGATGAGGTACATATGCTTTCCTCACAAGCATTTAACGCATTTCTTAAAACACTTGAAGAACCACCATCTTATGCAATTTTTGTGCTTGCAACAACTGAAAAACATAAAATTATTCCTACAATTCTGTCTCGTTGCCAAATATTTGATTTTAATAGAATTAAAGTTGAAGACAGTGTAGGGTATTTGTCTTATGTTGCTGAACAAGAAGGTGTTGAAGCAGATAAAGATGCTTTAAATATTATAGCACAAAAGGCAGATGGAGCAATGAGAGATGCTCTTTCATTTTTTGACCAAATCGTAAGTTTTTCAGGAAAAAAAATAACTTATGAATCTGCAATTGAAAACCTAAATGTTCTTGATTACACATATTATTTCAAAATTACTGATTTTATTTATGAAAATAATATTTCAGAATCATTATTAATCTTTAACGAAATTTTAAATAACGGTTTTGATGGACATCATTTTATATCCGGTTTAGCCTCGCATTTCAGAGATTTAATGGTTTGTAAAGATGCTTCAACTGTTCAATTACTCGAAGTAGGTGCTACAATTAAAGAAAAATATATTACTCAATCGCAAAAAACAGGACTTGGATTTCTTCTGAAGGCCTTGGAAATAAGCAATAAAACTGATTTAGATTATAGAGGAAGTAAAAATAAGAGGCTCCAAATAGAACTTGCATTAATGCAGATGTGTACATTAACAAAGCAAATAAATATTGAACAACAAAAAACAGACAATCCAGAACTAAAACAAAAAAAAAAACACGAAAAAAATAATATAGTTGAAGAAAAAATATATAGAAGAATAAGAGTTAAAAGATAAATAGAAAATACAAACCAAGAAAACAACTAAAATAAACAACCAAAGGCTATAATATTACAAAAATAAAAATATAAAATATAAAAAATAGCGAAAAATATATATATTTGAGTAGATAAACTCCTAAGCTCTCCAACAACCGTTAATTGTGATTTTAGCCTTCAGTGCCCTATTATATTGCATGTTGCTATATACACAATGCTGAATAAAGTTTATAATTTAACAACAAAATAAATCTCACACAAGGGACCGGAACCCTTATATGTTTTTTTATTTATTCATAATTAACAAGCGCTTACTTTGGGGCCTTCTGCTCTGCGACATCAAATAATTTCTATATACAAACATGTTTACTGAAATAATTGTTGATAACAAACTTGTTTACTGAAATAAAAATCTCTCTAGTTTCGAAAGGTCGAAAAAACTTTCATTTATAATGTATGCAAAAAAAAATTAAAAAAAATTGTCATGTAAACATTAATAATTAACATTTTCTGATTTGTAATTAAAAAAATAATAATTAACATTTCTAATTAATAATTTATAATTATAAATTTTCTGATTAAAATATTTTTTA
>CAMZKV010000023.1 GCA_947311445.1 uncultured Chlorobiota bacterium
AACTCCTTCCAATTGAATTTTCTTTAACTTTAGCAATTAATCTAATATATTATTCTGTTGCAATGTATATGCTTAATGCTTTAAATCCTGAATATAAAGGGCTTTTTACAGGATTTATGGCAGTAATTAATATAATTTTTTTAATTTCTGTAGTTTTAAGAAAAGGAAGTTCTAAAAGTTTAATTTACCTTTTTGGAATGATTATTTTACTTTTTATAACTCTAATTCCTCCAGTACAGCTTGTTGGTAAGTCAATAACAATTATTTGGGCAGTTGAAACCGTTCTTTTATTATGGTTTTCTCTAAAATTAGAAATTAAAATGCTAAAAACTGTTTCAATATTCTTAATATTTGGGCTAATTGCAAGTTTTGTATTAAATGTTTTAGAAAACTATATGGCAATTTCTCATAATGCTCCTGTAAAAAGGTTTCTTTTAAACCAAACTTTTATTTCAGGTTTAATGACAAGTTTGGGGCTTGGAATAAACTTTATTATTCTTGGAAAAGGTAAAAAAAAATATCTTGTAAAACCCATAAAAATGATATGGTTTAGAGCTTTCATTTTTATTGTTGCAGTTGGAGCATTATATGTTTCTGTTAATTCTGAAATTTTATACAGACTTACCAGAACAATAAAAGATAATAATTTGCTTAATATGTATATGGGAATTTTTAATTTTGCATTTATTCTTGTTCTGCTTATTGTATTAGTATTTATAAAGAGTAAAATTGCAAAAATATTTGCAGGAATAATTGCGATTTTATCTTTCATACTATTTTTTAGTGTTTACTTAACAGAAATTATTAAAGTAAGGGAACATATGTTGACAAATCTATCAGTTTCAATAAATCAATTTACATCTCATACAATATTAATAACTTTTGTTTTATTTATTCTATTTTTTGGATACATAAATATAAGACAGGTAAATGACAATATTAAAAACATCTCAAAATGGTTATTTGCAATTTCTGTTATAGCAGTTTTAACAACTGAAATTGACCACCTTTCTGTTGTGTTTAATAATAATATTGGAACCCCAGTAAGTTCAATAATTTATAATGCACATTATTTTTATTATACATTATTTTGGATAATATCGGCATTTGCTATCTCGTTTTCTTCTTTCTTGTTTAAAGACAGAGAGATGATAAGGATAGCAATGTTTATAATAATACTTGTACTTTTTAAAATATTTATTTTTGATTTCTCAAATATAGCAGTAGCAGAAAGAACTATCAGTTTCATTTCAGCTGGTTTTATTGTGCTTTTTATTGCATATGTAAGACAAAGACTTTTTGAAAAATATAATGACATTAAACACTTATGACAAAGATTTTGACACACATAAAGCATAAATAAAAACAATGTATAGTAACTTTTAAACTTTATACTTTTAAACTTTTAAATTTAGACACAATAAAGATTAAAGCAATCTGTAAAACATAATTCTCTTTTAATGAAACAACTTTATATAATATTAATAACTAGTTTAATAGCAATAAGTAATTATGCTCAAAATTACCAATGGAAAGCAAATATCAATGAGGTAGATGTTTCTGGATATTATAAAATTTATTTAGAACCGGATATAATTTCACAACTAGAACATTCTTTTCCCGATATTAGAATTTTAGACAAAAACAATAATGAAATTCAATATATTCTAAAAAAACAAAAAACTGTTTTAAATAAAAATAAAAAAATAGAACTTAAAATAACAAAAAATAAACATAGAAAATTTAAACATTATACAGAAATTCAAATTGAAAATGAAAAAAAATATAGTATCTCAAACCTTATTTTAAGAATTGTAAACACACACAATCCTGTATTTATTAAAATATTTGGAAGTGATAATTTAGACAATTGGTATATACTAAAAGATAATTTTCCTGCAGTGCCAGACATAACAGATTCAGATTCAACTGAAATTGAAATAATGGATATTCCTGAAAGTAAATTTAAGTTTTTTAAAGTTTATTTTTATGATTATGAAGAAAAACCAATTAAAATCACAAAAGTATATTATCATAATTTAGAAGATATAAGAGCTGAATATATTCAACTAAAATCACCAATTATATCTCAAAAAGACACACTTAATAAAACTATTATTACATTAGAATTTGAAAAACCAGAATTTATTGATATGATTTCTTTCAGAATTAGTGGCCCGGAATATTACCTGAGAAAAGTTCAAATGCTTAAGAAAGATACAATATCAAATACTCATATGAAAAATGAATTTTATGACCAGTTAAAACAAGAGTTTTATTTGGGTTCTTTAAAAAGTAACAGAATAAATCTTTACGACTATAAAGCAAAAAAAATTGAATTTATTGTTGAAAATAAAGATAATCAGCCTCTTATCTTTTTAAAAGCAAACGCCTATCAATTAAAGAATTACATTGTTGCATACTTAAACCAAGATAATAAATATACTTTAATATATGGAAATGAAAAAGCGAACTTTCCAAGCTATGATTTACCATATTTTAAAGATACAATACCAAAAATACTTCCGGAAACAAGTGTTTATAACATCAAAAAGATTAATGGAGCAGCCGATAAAATTAATAAAATTTGGACATTTCCTACATCATCCCTTTGGTATATAATTGGGTTCTTATTAATAGTATTGCTTTTAATAAGTCTTAAGTTATTAAAAGAAAGATTTGGAGAAACAAAAAAAACAGAATAATTTTAGCAAAAAAAACTTCTTATAATTAAATATTAACACTCAAATTATATGTATTAGGATAAAGAAGTTCCCTGGTTGTTAAAACAAACAGATACATTTTTTGAGAAAATTAAAATTAAAAAATTATGAAAAAATTAATTTTACTATCAGTATTAATGTACTCATTCTCATTCTTTGCAAATTCGCAAGTATATAGTATTAACGATGGAACAGCTGTTGTTAACGATATGGCAAGACCTTGCATAAGTGTAACAATGGAACCCGAAGCAAAAGAAATTAAAAAAGCATGGAAATCATACCTGAAAAAGAAGTACGACCTTAAACTAAAAGGAGCAAAAGGAGATGATTTAAAAGGAGAAGAAGTTGTCTTTCCTGCTGTAACAGCAAGAACTATGGATTTTTACACAAAATTCAAAAGAGATAAAAAGGAAAAAACTACAACAATGAATGTTTTAATTTCTTTTGGATATGATGTATATCTTAATAAAAATGATAATTCAAAAGAATATTCTTCATTAATGACAATAATTAAAGAATTTTCACTAGAATTCCTGAGAGGATATTATAATGAAAGCCTACAAGATTTAAACAAAGAATTTGCAAAATCAGAGAAAGAAAGAGATAAAACAATAAATGAAAATGTAAAACTTGCAAGTGATATTGAGAAAAATAAACAAACAATTGTTGATCTTAAAAAAGAAAATGAAGAAAAAAGTTCTAATATTGAAAAAAACAAAGAATTAATTGAACAACTCAAAGAAAAAGTAATAGAAAAACAAGAAGAAATTAAAAAAATGACTGATTTAATAAATGGAATAAAATAAATTCTTAAATTTGTTTTCTTTTTAAAAAATAATAAACTAAAAAACAAAATAATGAAAAAAATTTTATCATTAATAGTAATTGCAATATTTGCAATAACAAGTGTAAATGCTCAAAATGGAATCTCTTTTGGAATAAGAGCAATACCTACTTTTAATTGGGTAACTTTGTCTGACACTGTTTCCACTCATAAATATGAAAACGAAGGAACAAAAATGGGAATAGGTTTTGGACCATCTTTACGTTATAAATTTTCAGACAATTTCAATGTTGATGTTTCAGGAATTTTTACTTGGCAAAAATTTGGTATAAAAGTATTAAATGAATTGCCTGCAAATCCTGAAAAAGTAGATATAACTGAAAAATTTAAAGTACAATTCTTACAAATTCCTCTAAATTTAAACGGGCAATTTGAAGTTGCCGATGATTTGAATGCACTTCTTAATTTTGGGGTAGGAGCAGGAATAAAATTAAAAAGTTCAAGACTTGTTGAAGACCCTGATAGACCCAATCATTTCTCAGAAGAATACGACTCTTCTATAAAGATGCTAACCTTTGTTGACTTTTATTTAACTGCTGGAGCTGGTGTTGTTTACGATATTGAAGATAACCTCCACCTATCACTTACAGTTCAATATAACAATGGAATTATTAACGGTTGGTTAGATAATAAAAATAAATACAAAGAAGAAAATGATTCGAATGGTATTAAGCAACTAAATTTAAAACATAAAAATGTTGCTTTAAGTATTGGGTTTTACATTGATTTATAAAACTTAGATTTTATCTAAATAATTAACGCTTTCAAACTTTTGAAAGCGTTTTTTTATTTTAACTTCCTATGTTTTTTGTATATTTGTTGGGTTTTTATGGATAATGCAGGTTATATATGCCTAAAATTCATTATAATTGCATGAAATATTAAAAAAAGAAGACTACTTTAATTATTAAAAATTAAGCTAATAAGACATGGCTAAACCAAAAAAATTCGGAGCATTTTCAGGAGTCTTTACACCATCAGTTCTTACAATTCTTGGAGTAATTATGTATATGCGGTTAGGATGGGTTGTTGGTAGTGCAGGACTTATAACTGCACTTGTTATAATTGTAATTTCTCATGTAATCTCTTTAACAACAGGTCTTAGCATTTCTTCTGTTGCAACAGATAAGAAAATAAAAACAGGAGGTATTTACTATATACTTTCAAGAAGTCTAGGTTTTCCAATGGGTGGAGCTATTGGAATAGCACTTTTTACCGGAACAGCTCTTGGAATTTCATTATATTTAGTAGGTTTTGCTGAAAGTTTACTTGCTGTTGACAATATAAGAGAATTTCTACACCTCAAACAAGATGTAAACAGCTACAGAATAGTAGGTTCTATTGCATTACTTTTTCTCGTTACAATAGCTTTTATAAGTACATCACTTGCTATAAAAACACAATATATAGTTCTTGGAGCAATTGCATTATCATTAGTATCAATTTTCGCAGGTTTTTTTATAAATTCAAACTTTGCACCAGAAACAATATCTTTCACTCCGTCAAGAGAAGGTATAAGCATTCAAATTGTTTTTGGAGTATTTTTTCCGGCAGTTACCGGCTTTACTGCAGGAGTAGCAATGTCCGGAGATTTAAGAAATCCAAAAAAAGATATCCCTGTTGGAACTTTAGCATCAATTTTTGTTGGATTTATAATATATGTTGGTCTTGCAATTTCCTTTGCAGTTTTTGTAAACAGAGATTTGTTAATTCAAGACCCTAATTTCCTGCTCAAAATATCATATATCCCCGCTCTTGTTATTGCCGGAATTTGGGGGGCAACACTTTCATCAGCACTTGGAGGGATTCTTGGAGGTCCAAGAATTTTACAAGCAATATCAAAAGATAAAATAACTCCTAAAATATTTGCAAAAGGTTACGGAGAATCTAATGAGCCTCGTAATGCACTTATATTCATAGCGTTAATTGCAGAAGGAGGAATTCTTATTGGAGAATTAAATGTAATTGCAGCTGTTGTTTCAATGTTTTATTTAGCATCTTATGGTTTTATAAATTTAGCATTTTTTCTTGAAAATTGGGCAAGTACAGATTTTAGACCATCATTTAAAGTGAAAGGAGTTGTCGGTTTAATTGGGTTTATTGCAAGTTTTGGAGTAATGGCTCAATTAGGAATGCTTTCAATGATTGCGGCTCTTGTTATTATGTTTGGATTATTTGCATGGCTAAACCGAAAACAAATGAAATCTGAATCTGGTGATGTATGGCAAAGCGTATGGCTTTCTGTTGTTAGGCGTGCATTACATAGTTTAGATAAAAAAACACTGGAACACAGAAATTGGCAACCAAATGTAATACTTTTTAGTGGAGGAAAAGGACAAAGACCTCATTTGTTGGAATTTGGTAAAAACTTGGTAGGTCAATACGGTTTACTTTCAAACTTTGATTTACACGAATCAAAAGAAAAAAAATATTTATTTCCAAAATACCTTCAATCTCAATTTAACGAAGATAATGAGCAAGGAATTTTTACAAGAAGACAAACTTGCAGTGATATATATACTGGTATAGAAACTATTATTAGTACTTACGGCTTTTCTGGAATAGAACCAAATACTGTTATTTTGGGGTGGATGAGACAAAGCAAAAATCCTGTTCGCTTTTCTAAAATGATAAATCGCATACATGAACTTGATATAAACCTTTTATTAATTGATTACGACAAAAAACATGGATACGGAAATTACAAAACAGTAGATATTTGGTGGAGAGGTTCTGGAAATAACGGTAATTTGGCATTAAATTTAATGAAATTTCTTTGGAAATCAGATGATTGGGCAGATGCAAAACTCCGTCTTTTAGTCGGAAATCCTATTAATGAAAAAGCATCGGAAATTAGAAAACTTGCTGAACAAGTTCTTTCAAATATGAGAATTGATGCTGAAATTAAAATTATAAATAACCAGATTGAACAAAAACCTTTTTTTGAACTAATTAGAACAGAATCTTTAAAAACAGATTTAATAATTTTAGGTATGCCGGAAATAACAGAAGGCAAAGAAGAAGAATTTGTTAAACTTACTAACAAATTAATGTTTGAAATTGGTACTGTTGTTCTTATTAAAGCATCGTCTCAATTTAAAGATCAAAGCCTTGGTTTTAAAAGAGAAAATGAACAAAACAATATAAATATTTCCAATATACAACTTAATAATGAGGAAGCTGAGCTCATTTTACCCGGAAATACAGTTGCTGACGAAAATGTAATTTCTTTACATAAAGATTTATCAAATATTAATAATGATTTTTTTAACTCCGAGATAAAACCTATTTTCTATAATTTAAATGAATTAACAAATAATATTACTTTAGAAATAGAAACTCTTAGAAAAGATAAAATTAGTAAATTAAAAGAATACGAAGGCACAGTCTTAAACAATAAAATTGTTGCGGCAACAGATATGTTTTTGAAGAAAACACTTATTTATATTAATAATTATTCCTCAAATAATGAGAACGAGAAAAATATTTTTTCCAAATTAATAAATAATATAGAAAATTTAATATCTCAATTAGCTGTTTCATTTATATGCTCTAATCCCTATGCAGATTTAAGAAAAAGAAAAGCTAAAAACTATAATGTAAAATTTAAAAAACTTGTAAGATCATATTTACCTTACAATTTTTATAGTTCTTATTATCAGGTGTTTGAAGAGATAGGTAAAGTTTTTATTAAAAATATTATTAAACTACAAATTAATGTAAAAGAAATTCGTAACAGTCTATTGAAACTAAAAACCTATGCACAAGAAAAAAACCTAAATCAAGAAAAAGTTAATTCTGAATTAGAACTTATCGGTTTAAAACTCGATACTATAAAAGATATAAATTCTAAAAATGAGCATATTATTTATAATCTTTTAAACAGTAAAACAGTTAATATTATAAATAAAATAAGTTCAGATATTAAGAATTACAATTCTAAAAATAGAAAACTAGAAAAATTTTCCTCAAAAAAAGTTGAACATCTAAAAGAACAATTAAAACAAACTCCCAGCTTTTTAATGAGAAACGAAGAATTGTTAAAAAACAATTTTAAATTAGAAATACAACTTATAGATTTTGAAAATAAACTTTATAGAATTTCAAGAAAAACAGTGATTGCTGTTGAGGAATTCATAAATGTAGAAGTGCTTTTAAAAATTAAAAATATAGAATCTAATCTAAAAGATTTTGTAAAAGATTTTGAAAAAAATACAAATACTGAATTCAAAAGCAAAGAATTTCCAAATATTCCCTCAGAAGAAGTTATATTTAATAGTTTTAAAAAGATTTTAGACATTAAATTTGAAAAACTAAAATATTTAACAGATAAGTTTCCCGAAAAAATTAGTTTACTTTCTAATGAGTCATTTAATAATATTTCGGATAAACAATTTTTAGAAATTGAAATAACAGAATTGCCTGTTTCTTATTTATTAAATTACTTAATCCAATCTGAATACAATACACCGCTAATAAAAATTGCAGAAGAATTACCTGAGCAAATAATTAAAATAGAAAACTCTGCTCAAAATATTTTAAGAGTTATTCTTTTTACATTTTTTGATGCTGATGGAAAACGAATTAATAAAGATGAAAATTCGGATGAAAAACTTATTGATTATTTTAAAAATAAAATTATTGAACTTAATGAACTTGAAACTAAAACTAAACTTAAAATTGAGAATATAAATAGAAAGATTAATGAACGATTAAGTGAAATATCTAATAACTTATCTGTATATTCTCTTTTAAACCTAGCAAGTACGAATAAAAGGTTTTCAAAAAATAAGAAAAAAACAAAAAAATTTAACGAGAAAATCACTAAAATAAAAAGTTCAATTTCTAATCAATTTAATCAAATTTGGTACAGACATAGTGATGCAGTTATATTTAGAAAAAAATTATCAGGAAATGCAAAAAAACCTATCTCAAATATAAACGCTTGCCTAAATCTAGTTGAAAAAGTATCTGCTCGAAATGAAATTATTAATAAATTACCTTTTTATTATCAACAACTTTTTCTCAGAACAAACAACTATAGTAAAGATTTCTTTAAAGGAAGAAAAAATGAAATAACTGAAATTTTAAAATCTATTAATAGATATAAATCAAGCTATTATGGGGCAATTTTAATTAAAGGAGACAGATATTCTGGGAAAACATTTTTAACACAATATGCAATAAATACTTTAATGCCTAATTCAAAAGTTTATTCAATATCTCCACCGCTTGAAGGCTCTGTTAGTATTAAAACTTTTAAAACCAAACTTGCCAACGAATTTGATGCAAAAGGCTCATATGAAAGAAAATTTGCTAAAATTCAAAATGGAAGTGTTATTATTTTTGATGAAGTTGAACTTTGGTGGGAAAAAACAGAAACAGGTTTTGAAGTTATTAATGAAATTATTGAATTAATTAAAACCTATGGGCATAAGTTTTTATTTATCCTAAATATTAATTCATATGCATATAAACTTATTAATATAACAAGTAATATTGAACCATATTTCTTAAATATTGTTGATTGTAAGCCATTTAATGCAAAGTTATTAAAAGAAGCTATTTTATTTAGGCATAATTCCGGGGGCATACCTTTTATATACAAAGAAAAAATGCAAGAAGATTTAAGACAGGCAGAGTTTGCTAAACTTTTTGCAAAATATTTTAATTATTCACAGGGGAATATTGGAGTAGCACTAATTTCTTGGATTGCAAACATAATTGATTATTCTGAAAATATAATAAAAATTAAATCTGTAAAAACAATAAATGTTGAAATCTTGGATAATTTTGATACAGAAACCTACATGATTTTATCCCAATTTATATTGCATAAAAGATTAACAATCTCAAAAATGGCAAGGGTAATGATGTTTGAAGAAACTAATGCAGAAGATTATATTGCATATTTAAAACGTTCCGGATTAATTAAAGAAATAATAAAAGGCGTTTTTGAAATAAATAAATATATGTTTATTCATATAAAACAAAAATTAGAAGAATTGGGAATATGTTAATATTTTATAACTCCTAAAATAGCAATTGCTTCTTTAACACTTGAAATGTCTTGAAAACTCATTGTTAGTTTGTCGTTTCTTTCTTTTAAGGCTGATTTTTTTGGATATTTTTGCATAAAGTTAATTATTGCTCCAAAAACTTCGGATTTATAGTAAATTGATTCTTTGTCGGAAACTAAATAGCAAACCATTTTCTTATTTCTTAAAAGTATTTTTTCAATTCCTAAAGTTATTGCTTTTTGTCTTAAAATTACTGCATTTAAAAGCTCCTTGCTTGCCTTTGGAAGTTTTCCGAACCTGTCTTTAAGCTCTTCTTCAAGAACTTGTAATTCAAAATTTTCTTTTATATTATCTAATCTTCTGTATATCCTAAGTCGTTCTTCGGTGTTTTCAATATAATTTTCAGGAAATCTTAATTCTAAATCTGTATCAAGATGACAATCAGTAACAAATTTAAAATTTAAGTTATTAATTTCGGCAGGAGTCTTTTTATTTTTTTCAAATAATTCTTTAAATTCTTCTTCTCGAAGTTCTTGCATTGCTTCATCAAGTATTTTGTGATAAGTTTCGTAACCTATATCAGAAATAAATCCGCTTTGTTCTCCTCCCAACATATTTCCTGCACCTCTGATATCAAGATCCTGCATAGCAATATTAAATCCGCTACCAAGTTCCGAAAATGTTTCAATTGCTTTTAACCTTTGCCTTGCTTCATTTGAAAGGCTTGAGAGTGGTGGTGCAAGTAAATAGCAAAATGCCTTTTTATTAGAGCGTCCAACTCTGCCTCTAAGTTGGTGCAAATCACTAAGTCCAAAGTTTTGTGCATTATTAATTATTATTGTATTTGTATTTGGTATGTCTAAACCTGATTCTATGATTGTTGTTGCAATTAATACTCCTGCATCTTCATTAATGAAATCAGTCATAATTTTCTCCATGTGCTTTGGTTCCATTCTTCCATGCATAACAGCTGTTCTCACGTTTGGAACAAGCCGGTTTATTAACGCTTCAATTTCATAAATTGTGTCAATCCTATTATGAATAAAAAATACTTGTCCATTTCTTCGATATTCATAATCAATTGCTTCTTTTATAACTTCTTTATCAAATCTAAGTAGTTCCGTATGAATAGGGTATCGGTTTGGTGGGGCTGTATTTATTATTGATAAATCTCTTGCTCCCATTAGCGAAAACTGCAAAGTTCTAGGAATTGGTGTTGCTGTTAGAGTTAGTGTATCTACATTTATTTTTATCGATTTCAATTTCTCTTTTACGGAAACTCCGAATTTTTGTTCTTCATCAATAATCATTAAACCTAAATCCTTAAATTTCACATCTTTACTAACTAATCTGTGCGTTCCTATAATTATATCAATTTCTCCTTTTTCAAGTTTTTTAAGAATCTCAGTTTGTTGTTTTCTAGTTTTAAGCCTACTGATAAATTCTACATTGCAAGGAAATTCTTTTAAACGCAATGCAAAAGTTTTATAATGTTGAAGTGTTAAAATTGTTGTTGGCACTAATACTGCAACTTGCTTATTGTCGGCAACAGCTTTAAAAGCAGCTCGTATAGCAATTTCAGTTTTTCCAAAACCAACATCTCCACAAACAAGCCTGTCCATTGGAATATTGTTCTCCATATCAGCTTTAATTGCATCGGTTGCTTTTCGTTGGTCTGGTGTATCTTCATAAATAAATGAACTTTCCAAAGCATGTTGCATATATGTATCGTGAGAAAATGCAAATCCTTTTTCTTGTTTGCGTTTTGCGTAGAGGGCTATAAGTTTTCTTGCAATATCTTTAACTCTATTTTTTGTTTTTTTCTTAACTTTTTGCCAAACTCCCGAACCTAATTTGTAAACTTTGGGCTGTGTTCCTTCTTTTCCTTTGTATTTTGAAATTTTATGAAGATTATGGATATTTACCAAAAGAATATCATTATTTTTATAAACCAAACGAATGGCTTCTTGCTTAACCCCATTATTTTCAATTGTTTGCAAACCTCCAAAGCGTCCAATCCCGTGGTCGGAATGTACAACAAAATCTCCTGCTTGCAAGCTGTTAATTTCTTTTAAAGTTAAGGTTTCTTTATTCTTATGATAAATTGCACTTCGCAAAATAAATTTGTGGTATCTACCATAGATTTGATGTTCTGTATAACAATTTATTTTCAAATCATTATCTATAAAACCTTCATGCAAAATTCCACTTACAATTTCAAAACTATTGTTGATGCTATCTTGTGCATTTGTAACTTCTAGTGCATTTATAAGTTCTTCCGATTTTAATATTTCTTTTAACCTTTCAATCTGAATTTTATTATTGGAAACAATATAAGATTTATAGTTATTTTGCTTATAATCAATAAGTTGATTTGCTAGTATGTTAAACTTCTTATTTATTGTTATTTGCGGACTTATATTAAATTCAATGTTTTCTGTAATATCAAAAAAAGGTCTTGAAGAGAATTCTATTGTTTTAAATTTATTGAAAAAGTTTTTGGTTTCTTGAAATGTAATTAGGTTTTTAAAATCATTATTTTCAGAAATATTTTTTATTTTTTCAAAAAACCATGCAAAATCATCACTCCAAATATTAGTTTTTGAACTTATAAATTTGAAAAATGAAATTTTATTGTCTTCTTCTGCAATTGATTGTATGTCGGAAACAATTGAAATTTCTTCAAATTTTGCTTTTGATAGTTGCGAAACGGTATCAAATGTTCTAATACTTTCAATTTCTTCATCAAAAAAATCTAATCTGTAAGGATAATCGTTGGAATATGAAAAAATATCAACAATACTTCCTCTAACAGCAAATTGACCTGGCTCGTATACAAAATCTACAATTTCAAAGCCATATTCAATCAGCATTTCTTTTATGAAACTAATTGGCACTTCTTCTCCAATTTTAAGTTCTAATGTGTTGTCTTCAAGTTCATTACGATTTGTAACTTTTTCTAAAAGTGCTTCAGGATATGTAACAATAATATATGACCTGCTTTTTTGAATTGTATTTAAAACTTCGGTTCGCATAATTACGCTTCCGTCGTCAAGTTTGCCGGAATTTTTTTTTATGGCTGACCTTTTGTATGAAGAGGGAAAAAATAAGATTTCTTTTTTTGCAAAAAGTTCTTTTAAATCATTTTGAAAATATGCTGCTTTTTCTTTGTCGGAAAGGATAAATAAATGTCTTTTTTTAACAGATTTAATAATTGCTGCAGTAAGCATTCCTATTGCTGATCCATTTAAACCTTTTAAGTGAATGTTTTGTATAGAATCACTTGATAAAAACTTAACAATTTTTGAAAAACCGTGATGCTCGGTATATATTTTTGATATTTCTAATAGATTAGACAAATTTATTTAAAGATTTTTTTTAAAGTCGCAAATATACTTTTATATAATTATTAAGAAAAAAAGTATTGTAAAATTAATTTTACTTTTAAAGAAAAGATATCTGGTATTGATTTGATATTTCAAGAGTTTGTAAGGATTGAATTTGTTGGGTATTACATAGTGGATGATATGCCAAATAAATCGCTTAAAAAAGGCAAAAAGTTTTTCAGGAATACCTATTTACTGGTGATTATTGTTTAATTTTTGGATATATACACGAAATATTTATTGAAAATTTCAGGAAGAACCGGTTTGTTTTCAAATATTCCAAAAACTGATGATCCGCTTCCACTCATTTGCGAATATACAGCCCCAATTTTATATAGTGTATCTTTTATATTTTTTATTTCAGGATAAAGTTTAAAGATATTTTTTTCAAAATTATTTGTAATTGAATGTTCCCATTCTTTAACAGGAAGTTTAATTAATTCTTTAATGGATTTTTGTGGTTTTGAAATGTCAATTTCTCTGAATGCTTCTTTTGTGCTGATATGAATATCAGGTTTAATAATTACAATATAAAATGAGCTTAATTCTAAATCAAGTTCAGTGAAAATATTTCCTGTTCCTTCTGCAAAAACAGGTTTATTTTTTATAAAAAAAGGACAATCACTCCCAAGTTTTTGAGCATATTGTAACAATCTTATTTCTGAAATTCTTAAATTAAATTTATCATTTAGAGATGTTAGCATAAAACTTGCATTTGCCGAACCTCCTCCCAATCCTGCACCTAATGGTATTATTTTATGAAGATGAATTTTTAATTCAGGAAGAATAAAATCTTTTTTTAAAAGCTTGTATGCTCTAATAATTAGGTTATTATCAGGGTTTGAGTCAATTATTACCCCGGTATTATTAAGACTTGTCTTCTTTGTTGTTTCAACAAATTCTATAATATCTGAAAGCGAAATAGGATAAAAAACAGTTTCTAAATTATGAAAACCATCTTCTCTTTTTTTTGTAATATTTAACCCTATATTAATTTTTGAATTTGGAAAAACAAGCATATATTTTATTTTTTCTAATAATTACATTATGTAATAAGCAAATATTCAGCATGTTAAATAAATGTTAATTTTTTTAACAACTTTTTACATATTAAACTTCAAATATAATTACTAAATTTACATTCTCAATTTTAAAATAGAAAAATATGATTTTACTTGATTTTGAAGAACCAATAGGAAAACTTCGAGAACAATTAGAAAAAGCAAAAGAAATAGGCGAAAGCTCTGGTATAGATATGTCGCAATCAATTAGAGATTTAGAAAATAAAATTTCTGATGTTACAAAGGAAATATATTCAAATCTTAGTCCATGGCAAAGAGTGCAAGTTTCTAGGCATCCTGAAAGACCTTATACTTTGTCTTATATAGAAAATTTAACTGATGGTGATTTTATTGAATTGCATGGAGACAGAGGTGTTAAGGATGATAAAGCAATGATTGGCGGTTTCGGAACATTGAATGGGGAAACCGTTATGTTTATAGGTCAGCAAAAAGGTTTTGATACAAAAAGCCGTCAGTACAGAAATTTTGGTATGGCAAATCCCGAAGGGTACCGTAAAGCCTTGCGATTAATGAAATTAGCTGAAAAATTTAATAAACCGATTATAACTATAATTGATACTCCCGGAGCATATCCAGGATTAGAAGCCGAAGAAAGAGGGCAGGGCGAAGCTATCGCTAGAAATATTTATGAAATGTTCAAATTAAAAGTGCCTGTTATATGTGTAATAATTGGTGAAGGGGCTTCCGGAGGAGCAATTGGAATAGGAGTTGGAGATAGAGTTCTTATGTTAGAGAATACTTGGTATTCTGTAATCTCACCTGAATCTTGTTCTTCTATTTTATGGAGAAGCTGGGAGCATAAAGAAAAAGCAGCAGATGCATTAAAGTTAACTTCCGACGATATGCTTTCTAATAAATTAGTTGATGGTATAATTAAAGAACCATTAGGAGGTGCTCATGTGAACCCAAAAGAAATATATAAAACTGTTAAAGAAACTTTAATTAAAGAAATTAATGTGCTTAAGAAAATGGATATTAATGAAAGAATTGAAAAAAGAATGCAAAAATATATAGATATTGGTGTTTATAATGAATAATAATATTGAAAATCAAAGAACCATTATTAGGGCAGTCTGAATGACTGTCTTTTTTTACCAAATAATAAAGAGTAAATGGCAAAACAAGGCAATAAATCATATAAAAAGAATCCAATTTTTGATGTAAACACACAATTAGGAAAACTTCCTCCACAAGCCACTGATATTGAAATGGATGTTCTTGGAGCCCTTCTTTTGGAAAGAGGAAAAGATATTGTTGTTCTTGATATATTAAAGCCTGAGAGTTTTTATAAAACAGAGCATCAAAAGATTTTTCAAGCAATTTACGACTTGTCTGTTGAGCATGAACCTATTGATTATCATACGGTTATTGAAAAACTAAAAAAAAATGGCACTTTAGAAGAAGTTGGTGGTCCGGGTTTCGTTGTTGGTTTGTCTCAAAGAGTTGGTTCAGCTTCTCATATAGAATATCATTCAAAAATTATTGCTGAAAAATATATTCAAAGAGAGTTAATTAGAGTAAGTTCTGAAATTCAAGCAAAAGCATATGATGACTCAGAAGATGTAGATGACTTACTTGAATTTTCTCAACAACAAGTTTTTGAATTAGCATTAGGGAGTGTAAAGAAAGATGCCATGAAAATGGACATTATTCTAGAAGAAGCACTACAACAAATTGAAGATGCAAAAAATAGAGAAGATGGATTAAGTGGTATCCCTTCCGGTTTTTCAAGTCTTGATAGAATAACTTCCGGTTGGCAAAGATCCGATTTAGTTATTATTGCTGCTCGTCCATCAATGGGAAAAACAGCTTTTGTTCTCTCCATGTCAAGAAATATTGCAGTAAACCATAAAAAAGCTGTTGCACTTTTTTCTCTTGAAATGTCTTCTATTCAGTTAGTTACAAGATTAATTTCTTCTGAAACTGAACTAGGCAGTGAAAAACTAAGAAGCGGAAATCTTAAAGATTATGAATGGCAACAATTAGAACATAAAATTACAAATCTTGAAAATGCAAGACTTTTTATTGACGATACACCTGCAATAAGTTTATTTGAACTTCGTTCAAAACTTAGGAAACTAAAAACAAGAGAAAATATTGACCTTGTAATTATTGATTATTTGCAACTTATGACAGGACCAAAGGAAACGAAAGGAAACAGAGAGCAAGAAGTAAGTACAATTTCCAGAGGATTAAAAGCTATTGCAAAAGAATTGAATTTGCCAATTATTGCTCTTTCCCAGTTAAATCGTTCTGTTGAAATGCGTTCCGGAATGAAAAGACCTCAACTATCAGACCTTAGAGAATCCGGTGCTATTGAACAAGATGCTGATATTGTAATATTTATTCACAGACCTGAAAAAATGGGATTAACAGAGGATGAAGCTGGAAATTCAACAAAAGGATTAGCCGAAATTATAATTGCAAAACATAGAAATGGTGCAGTAACAGATGTGCAATTAAGATTTAGAGAAGAATTTGCAAGATTTGAGGAGCTTAATGAAAATTTCTTAAATCCTTTGGAAGAATCCGCAGGGAGTGGGGTAGTTTCGTTAGAATCTAAAATGAATGATGATAGTGATGATGGATATTTTGATGATACATTACCAAATGACGACTTTGACAATATTGATGGAGATGCTCCGTTTTAAAAAATAAAACATAATTATTTGATTTAAAAAATGCAAAGGAAATTATTAAAAAACATATTAATATTACTTTTTTTAGTTGTTTCAGCTAATATTTCGGCAAGTACAATTTTAATTCCAATGGATGAAAGTCAGAAAAATCATCTTAAGGCATATGGAGTAACCTATTGGGTTCTTCAAAATGGACTAGAAGCAAATTGGTTACTCAATTATCGTGGAGGAAGTTTTACTTTTGATTATGCAAAAGACATTGCAGATGAATGCACAATAAGAGGTGTAAGTTTTGAAATAGTAAGCAATGCCGAAATCTCAATAATTTATAATCGTATTGCCGGGCAAGATGTAAATATGGATAAAATTAAATTAGAGAAAGCTCCTAAAATTGCCGTATATTCTCCCGAAGGAAAGCAGCCTTGGGATGATGCAGTAACACTAGTTTTAAATTATGCAGAAATTGATTATGATATAATTTATGATAAAGAAGTAATAAACGGAGAGCTTTCAAAATATGATTGGCTACATCTTCATCATGAAGATTTTACAGGACAATACGGAAAATTTTATGGAGCTTACCGATATGCAAGATGGTATAAAGATGCTCAAAAAAAAGCAGAAGCTGATGCCTTAAGTTTGGGTTTTAATAAAGTTTCAAAATTAAAGCTGTTTGTTGCAAAAAGAATAAAAGAATATGTATTCAGTGGAGGATTTTTATTTGCAATGTGTTCAGCAACAGACTCATATGACATTGCCCTTGCAGCAGAGAATACGGATATTTGCGAAAGTATGTTTGATGGCGATGGAGCAGATCCAAATTGCCAATCTAAATTAGATTTTTCAAAAACTCTGGCTTTTAAAGATTTTAAACTTGTAAGAAATCCAATGGAATATGAGTTTTCAAATATTGATGCAACTATGAAAAGACGAGGAGTAAATGAAAAGAATGATTTTTTTACTCTTTTTGAATACTCTGCAAAATGGGATCCTATTCCTACAATGCTTTGCCAAAATCATACAAGTATTATTAAAGGTTTTATGGGACAAACAACTTCATTTGTAAAAGATTATATAAAATCTGATGTGTTAATAATGGGAGAACTAAAATCTAAAAATGAAGCTCGTTATATACATTCTGAATTTGGGCAAGGAACATGGACTTTTTATGGCGGACATGATCCGGAAGATTACAGACATTTTGTAGGAGATCCCAAAACTGAATTAAAATTACATCCTAATTCGCCGGGGTATCGTTTAATTTTAAATAATATTCTTTTTCCGGCAGCTAAGAAAAAAAAGAAGAAAACATAAATGCAACTTTCAAATATCAAATTCCAAATTTCATTTTTTTTTCTATTTTTGCATAAAAATTAAATTATGATACAACGAATTCAAACTTTATGGTTTTTTTTAGCAACTGTTGTTGCTGTTTTAATATTCTTTTTTCCTGTAATTGAATTAACAACAGAAAGTAATATACACATTCATGAATACAAATCAATAAGTTTAGTTGGAGTTGATAATTTAATTCAAAGTGGATATATTGTTGCAGGATTAACAGGCTTAATTGCATTTTTAAGTTTTGTAGGAATTTTTCTTTACAAAAACAGAAGTTTGCAGATGAGAATATGTGTTTTTATTAGCCTACTAATAATTTTTCTTGTCATTTTAATAACTTCATTTTCATGGATGAGATTTTCAAATCCAACTGCTTCTGTTGGACTCTCTGCAATTTTACCATTTATTGTTTTTATTTTTATTTTAATGGCACGTCGTGCAGTTAAAAAAGATGATGAACTTGTAAAATCTGTTGATAGAATTAGATAAACAAAAAAGATTAGTTTTCTCAAAGTCATTGAAAAAAAAATAACATGTATAAAGTTTCCCGATTAAAAATAACCCACAACTTATGTTGTGGGCTGATAAACTATTTGATAATATGTTGTTTTTGAGAGTCCAACTTTATATCAAATAAGCAAAAGTAGCATAAAAAGCACTTGCTTTTACAAGATGTTCAACAGGAACTTTTTCGTTTGGTGCATGAGCCATAACCTCATTTCCCGGGCCGAAACCAATCATTGGAATATCGTAATACCCATTAATTGTTACACCATTTGTTGAAAATGTCCATTTATCGATTTTAGGTTCAGAACCGAAAAGTTGTTTATATGCTTCTCTTCCTGTTTGAACAACTTTATGGTCTTCCGGTATTTTCCACGTAGGATAGTATTTTTCCATTCCATATTTTAAACCTGTATATGCAACTTCTTCATAATAAAGCACCTCAACTTTGCCGCCAAATTGCTCAACAACTGCTTCAACTTCTTTTACAGCACTTTCTTTTGTTTCGCCCCAAGTTAAACGCCTGTCTAAATGTAAATGTGCATAATCAGAAACTGCACAAAGTGAAGGACTTCCAGACTTAAATTCTGAGATTGTAACCGTACCTTTCCCTAGAAATTCATCATCTTTAATTCGTTCATTCAATTTCTCAATTTCAAGAGCTGCCCTTGATGCTTTGTAAATTGCATTATCTCCTCTTTCTGGAGCTGAACCGTGGCATGAAATACCTGCAAAACTTACTCGTATTTCCATTCTACCTCTGTGACCTCTGTAAATATTAAGGTTTGTTGGTTCTGTACTTATTGCAAAATCAGGTTTAATTTTTTCTTCTTCTACAATATATTTCCAACATAAACCATCACAATCTTCTTCCATAACTGTTCCTGTAAAATAAATTGTAAGGTCTTTGTCAAAACCAAGTTCTTTAAGAATACGTCCTGATGTTACAAATGCAGCAGGTCCTCCTTCTTGGTCTACAGTTCCTCTTCCATGAACAAATCCGTCTTTTATTTCGCCACCCAAAGGGTCAAAATCCCAATTGTCAAGATTTCCCATATCAACAGTATCCATATGCCCGTCAATAGCAAGTATTTTTTTTCCGTTTCCAATTCTTCCAATTACATTTCCAAGTCCGTCAATTTTTACTTCATCAAAACCTGCTTCTTCCATTTGTCTTTTAAGCTCAAGTTGAACCTCTTTTTCTTCCATACTTACAGATTTAATCTTAATAAGTTTGGATAAGTTTTCTGCAGTATAATCTTTGTATTTTTCTGCTAATTCATTAATTTTTTTGATATAATTGTCCATATAATATAGTATTTATAATAAATTTTTAAAGGGTAGCAAAGATATTATTTTTTAAAATATTATTCTATTTTTCATTAAATAATTGCTGTTTAATATTAAATATTTACAGTTTATATTTTTTTATTTATAGATATGGTTTTTATTGTATATTTGTACTTTACATTAATAACATCAAAAAATAAACTTATGAAATTTACAAATTATTTATTAGTGTTAGCGGTTCTTCTCGTCAGTATAATATCTGTCGGTTGTGATATAGAAAAAAAAGATGATAAGATTATGAAAGCAAAAAAAATTCCTTTGGAAGATTTCTTCAAAAATCCTGAGAAAACTTCTTACCAAATTTCTCCTGATGGAAAATATTTTTCTTTTAAAGCACCTTATGAAAAGAGAATGAATATTTTTATTCAAGAAAGAGGAAAAAAAGAAGCAAAAAGATTAACAAGTGAAACAGATAGAAGTATAGGTAGATATTTTTGGGCAAATAACGAACAAATTCTTTATTTAAAAGATAATGGCGGAGACGAAAATTATAAAATTTATCTTGCCAATATTAACGGTGATGAACCAAAATGTTTAACAGATTTTGATGGAGTTCGTTCTTCAATAATTGATGATTTACCTGACATTCCAAATGAAGTTATTTTTGCAATGAATAAAAGAAATCCGCAAGTTTTTGACCCATACAGATTGTATTTAGACAATGGAAAAATGGAAATGCTTGCAGAAAATCCAGGAAATATTCAAGGATGGCTTTTTGACCATGCAGGCAAATTACGTGTTGCCACAGCTGTTGCAGGAACAGATGCAAGCATTCTATACAGAGAAACCGAAAAAGATGAATGGAAAACAATTATAACAACAGATTTCAAAGAAAGTTTTAGCCCTTATTTTTTTACATTTGACAATAAAAATTTAATTGGTTCTTCAAATATTGGAAGAGATAAAAGTGCAATTGTAGAATTTGATTTAGAAAATGCTAAAGAAAATAAAATTCTTTATGAAAATAATGATTATGATGTTCAGGGTATTTCTTATTCTCAGAAAAGAAAAGTATTAACTTCTGCCTCATATACTTCTTGGAAAAAAGAAAGACATTTCTTTGATAAAGAAGAAAAAGCTATTTATGATTTTCTTGAAAAAGAATTAGAAGGATATGAAATTGCAATAACAGGAGAAAATAAAGAAGAAAATATTTTTATTGTAAGAACTTATAGCGATAAATCTTTGGGTGCATATTATATTTATGAATTAGAAGGAAATAAATTAAACAAAATTGCAGATGTAAGCCCATGGATTGATGAAAACGAAATGGGGAATCAGCTTCCAATAGAGTACAAATCAAGAGACGGATTAACTATTCACGGTTATTTAACTCTACCAAAAGGATATACAATGGAAAATGCAAAGAATCTTCCAGTTGTTGTGAACCCTCACGGTGGTCCTTGGGCAAGAGACGGATGGGGATTCAATCCTGAAATACAATTTCTTGCAAATAGAGGTTTTGCTGTTCTTCAAATGAATTTTAGAGGCTCAACAGGTTATGGTAGAAAATTTTGGGAAGCATCTTTCAAAAAATGGGGACTAGAAATGCAAGATGATGTAACAGATGGAACAAATTGGTTAATTGAAAAAGGAGTTGCAGACAAAAATAGAATTGCAATTTACGGAGGAAGTTATGGGGGCTATGCAACTTTAATGGGGCTTGTTAAAGAACCAGACTTATATGCTGCTGGCGTTGATTATGTTGGAGTTTCAAATATGTTTACTTTTATGAAAACTATACCACCATACTGGGCACCTTTTTTACCTATGATGTACGAAATGGCAGGAGACCCGGAAAAAGATAGTGTTTTATTTAGAGAAATTTCTCCAGTTTTTCATGTTGATAAAATTAAAGCTCCTTTATTTGTTGCACAAGGGGCAAAAGATCCGCGAGTTAATATTGACGAAGCAAACCAAATTGTAAATGCAATGAAAGAAAGAGGAGTTGAAGTGGAATATATGGTTAAAGAAAATGAAGGTCATGGTTTTCATAATGAAGAAAATAGATTTGATTTTTATCGAGCAATGGAAACATTCTTGTCTAAACATTTAATAGATACAACAACAATTTCTAAATAATTAAAGGAAATTTTATTTATTAAAAAGGGAGATTTTTAAATTAAAATCTCTCTTTTTTTTATTTGATGCTTTTTTTGTTATAAAAATGTATATTTTTGAAAATATTAAACAAAAAATATTCAATTCAAGGTGTTATACGATTCATTATTTAAGACAAAAAAGAAAAAACTGGCAGTTTTAATAGATCCAGATAAACAAAATTTGGAGCAATTAGCATTTTTCTCTGAAAAATCGCAAAAAGATGGTGCAGATTTCTTTCTAGTTGGAGGAAGCCTAGTTTCAACTGGAATAGATAATACAATTGAAAAGATTAAAAAAAACTCAGATTTGCCTGTAATTTTATTTCCGGGTAGCATTCTTCAGATTTCAGATAAAGCAGATGGAATTTTACTTTTATCATTAATTTCAGGAAGAAATCCTGATTTATTAATTGGAAATCATGTAATTGCAGCACCTATTTTGCAAAAAAGTTCTCTTGAAGTTATTTCAACAGGATATATGCTAATTGATGGAGGAAGCAAAACTTCTGTTGAATATATGAGCAATACAAAACCTATTCCGCCAAATAAAACAGATATTGCTGTTGCAACAGCAATTGCAGGCGAGTTTATAGGAAATAAACTAATATATCTTGAAGCAGGAAGTGGTGCAAAAAATCATGTAGATATTAATTTGGTCAAAGAAGTAAAAAAATCAATAGATGTTCCTTTAATTGTTGGAGGAGGTTTGTCTGATTATAAAATAGTTGAAAATATATGTAAGGCTGGTGCAGATATAATAGTTACTGGTACTGCTTTTGAAAAAAATGATAATTTAGTGAAACTGTTTGCAGATAAGATACATAGTTTATGATTTTCCGTAGTTTATTATAATGTCTTCAATATTATCTATATCATCATTGCCAATTTCTTTAATCTCAAAATTAAGATAAGTTGAATATTGAAACTCTTTACCTGTTTCTTGCATACCTTCATCGTCTTCATCATATAGCCAAACAACTTTTATTTCGCAGTTCTCCTTATTGTTATTTAGAATACTCATAATAATTTTTATTTGCAATAAAGAAGCCGAATTTAAATATTCAAGATAAATGAATAGTTGTGTAAGTTTATTTGGGTTCTTGAAGTATTCTTCAAACCATTTTTCTATTGGTAAATAAAATTCGTATGCATTAACTGTAATTGATTTTCCTAAAATAAAAAAAGTGTTATTTTCTTTATCTAAAACAACTTTTGGAGAAAGTGCAGTTTTTTGAATATTTATTGGTTTTAACATATTAGTTTTATTTAATCAAAATTAAATTCTTCTAAATTATTTGTACTTTCAACTTTTATTAACTCAAAATTTACAGAAGTTGAAAGTTTAAATTCAGCTCCTTGTTCTTTAGATTTTTCATCATCACTTTTATAAAACCAAATAATTTTTAAAACATTGTTTTTATTCAAGTTGTTCTCAAAAATATTAATTATTTTCATTATTTCTATTGAACAAGACGAATTTATATAGTCAATATCTAAGATTAATTTTGTTTCTCTATTTGGCTTTTTAAAATACTTTAAGAACCAATTAATAACTGGTTCAAAAAATTCTTGTGCATTTTCGGTAATTACTCTTCCTTTAATTGTATATACACCTTCTTCTTTATCTAAAATAATTTCAGGTGTATATTCTGTTTTTTCAATTATATACAAATCAGACATTTTTTTGAGAGTTAAATGAATTGATAAAAATGTTGTTTTGAATAGAATATAAATTAATTAAATATCGAAATTAAAATCTTCATAATCTTCGTTTATAGTTTCCTTTAATTCAAAATCTAACTTTGTTAATAGTTTGTATTCTTCTCCTCTTTCTTTAATTAAATCATCTGATGCATCATACATCCAGATTATTTTATTATTTGTTTTAGAATTTTTTTCAAATAAAACAAAAATCTTCATTAAAAATAATGATGAAGATGAGTTTAAATAATCAATATTTAGTATTAGTTCAGTTGTACTGTTAGGATTTTTGAAATATTTTTCAAACCATGAAATAATAGGGTTGAAAAACTCTTGCGAATTTTCTATTATTGCTCTGCCGCATATTTTAAAAACATTATTATCTTTATCTAAAATAATTTCAGGTGTTGTTTTAGTTTTTTCTAAAATAATTGGTCCTAGCATTTTTATATTAATTAAAAATAAAATTTTAGAAATCTTCTGCTGGATATTCTTTAATTTCAAAATCTAATTTGGAAACTAATTTTATTTCATCTCCACGTTCTTTTGACATTTCGTCTCCTTCTTCATACATCCAGCTGATTTTTGCTTTTTGTCCTGTATCACTAATTTTTTCCAGTAACATAATTATTTCCATAATTTGCCGTGCAGATGAAGAATTAAAATATTCTAAATCAATAATAAAATCAGTAGATTTTAAAGGATTTTTTACGTACTCTTCCAGCCATTTATAAATTGGAGAATAAAACTCTCCCGGATCTTCTACAATTGATCTTCCGGCAATTTTAAAAGTGTTATTTTCCTTATCTAAAATAATTTCCGGACTATTTTTAGTTTTTTCAAGTATTATTGCTTCTAACATAATTAAAAATTAACTGTTAATGAAAAGAAAGAGTAGTTGTTATTTATTTCTATAAATTCAAAATTTATTTTATCAGTAGTTTCACGTGCCAAATCAATAAGTCCAAGACCGGCACTTCCTGTTTTAGTTGATTTTCCTTCGCGCAAATATTTTCTGTATAATTCGTTTAATTCTTCTTTTGTTTTGCTGTTTACCATTTCAATTTGGTTTTTTAAATTTGCAACTTCATCTTTTGCAATAAAATTACCTGTTCCAATATGAAATTTATTATCATCAAATCCTATTTGAAAAATACCTTCTCTTTTTTCATTTATTGGATATGCGTGTTTACTAATATTTTGAAGAATTTCAACAAGAAAATGAAATATCTTTTTATGAACTTTTAAAGAAACATTTTGCATGTTTTCTTCAACCATTCTAAGCATGGGACCAACAGCTTCTTTGGAAAAATCGCCTTTATGCATCATCAAAATATTTTCATCTGCAACAATTTCTTGAACAAATTTTGCATCTGATAGGGGCAATGGTTCCAAACCGTCATCAACTTTTGGGTTTTTAAGTTCTATTTGCATAAAAAACATTGATTGTTTTTCATCAACTTTAACAAAATCAAAAGGCAATTTTCCTTTTGTTTTTCTAACCATTTCAATAAAACCTAAACCGGCTCCACCTTTTTCACTTATTTGTTTATTTGTAAGAACTTCTCTATAAAGTTTATTTAATTCAGATTTGTCGAGAGTGTTTACTCTTTCAAGTTTTTCTTTTACAGTTGGAATTTTATCATTATCAATTAAATTTGCAGAAATAATATAGAAAGTATCTCCTACATTTCTTGTCATAAAAAATTCACTGGTATCTTCTAAAATATCATTTCCTTCTTGTTCAGAGTATCTTGATATATTTTGAAAACTTTCTATCATTAAAAATGATAGTTTATTTTTAAGTTTACTGTGCTCTTCTCCAATATTTTCTTTAAAAAGCTGAGTAGCAGTTGTCAGTACGTTATTTGTAAATCCTCCTCTGTAACTGAAACTGATATTGTCATTTTCAAGAAGTTTATAAAAATCATAAATTGTCTTTGTTGTCATAATAGTAAATATTTGGGGTAAAAATATGATTTTAAGACTTAAAAATAAAATTTTTTTACTTATTCTTTCTCTTTTTTTCTAATAATATAATATTTTCTATATGATGTGTGTGTGGAAACATATCAACCGGTTGCACTTTTTTAACACTATATTTTTCAGAAAACAGTTCAATATCTCTTGCCTGAGTAGCAACATTGCAACTAACATAAACAATTTTAGAAGGAAAAGTATTCAAAATCGTTTGAACAACTTTTTTATGCATTCCTGCACGAGGAGGGTCAATAATAATAGTGTCTGGTTTCCCTTTTTCGTTCATAAACTCATTGGTTAAAATATCTTTCATATCTCCTGCATAAAATTCTGTATTTGTTATTGAATTTAATTTGGAATTTATTTTAGCATCAGAGATTGATTCTTTAACATATTCAATCCCTATTACTTTTTTTACATCTTTTGCTATGAAATTTGCAATAGTTCCTGTTCCTGTATACAAATCATAAACAACTTCATCTTTTTTTAAGTCTGAAAAATCTTTAACTACATTATATAAATTGTATGCTTGTTTTGAATTTGTTTGATAAAAAGATTTAGGGCTTATTTTAAATATTATATCATCCATTTTTTCTGTAATATGGTCTTTCCCTTTGTAATGGATAACATTTTGGTCATTTATACTGTCATTAAGTTTCTCATTTACAACATAATTAATTGAAGTAATTTCAGGAAATCTCTCATAAACAGCATCTAGTAATTTCTTTATTTTGTCTATTTCATTATGATAAAATGTTGGAATAATCATTATTTCTCCGGTTGAACTTGTTCTTATTATTAAAGTTCTTAAAAATCCTATTTTTTTATAATGATTAAAAAAATCATAATTATTTTCAACAGCAAAATCTCTTATAAATAATCTAATACTATTTGAAGGCTCTGCTTGAAGCCAACATTTTTCAATATCCAATATTTTATCATATTTTCCCGGAATATGAAATCCTATACCTTTAAAACGTTTAATTTCAATGTCTGCATCAACTTCTTCTTGAGTTATCCAGCGTGTATTTGTAAAAGTATATTCTAGCTTATTTCTATAAAATGTTATTTCCGGAGCTTTTAAAACAGGTTTTATTTCAGGAAAATCAATTTTTCCTATTCTTTTTAAAGTTTCAGAAACTTGTTTATGTTTATAAAAAACTTGATCTTCATAACTTAATTGCTGCCGTGTGCAACCTCCACAAACACCAAAGTGTTCACAAAACGGTTCTGTTCTTTTTTTAGAATATTTATGAAACTTAACAGGGTATCCTTCTCTGTAGGTTTTCTTTTTTTTATTGATTTGAACATCTACTATATCTCCGGGAACAACTTTACTAACAAAAATAGTTAGATCCCCTTTTTCAGGGTCATTACTTTTTACTTTTCCTATTGCTTTTCCTTCTATTGCAAGGTCTATAATTTCAACTTGCTCATATCTTGGGTATCTACTTTTTTGTTTTCTTGCCATTATATTTTATATCGAAACCTTAATTTTTTAAAATAAATCGCAAAGATATTATTTAATTTTCATTATCTTTGACATCCTAAAAAAAATATATGACTGATAGATTTACACCTACTCCAATTAAACAGCTTTTGCAAATTATTGTAAAACAGTTAGATACAACAAATGAGCTATTTGGAATTCAAAAGGAATTATTTTTCTTTCCTAACAAAAATGATAGCTTCCGTTCATATCGGTTTGGACAACTTTTAGAAACACCTCTTGGCGTTGCAGCAGGACCACATACACAACTTTCGCAAAATATTATAGCTGCATGGATTACAGGAGCAAGATATATGGAACTAAAAACAATTCAAACTCTTGATGAACTTGATGTTTCAAAACCGTGTATTGATATGCAAGACGAAGGCTATAATTGCGAATGGTCGCAAGAATTAAAATTGCATCAATCATTTGATGAATATTTAAATGCTTGGATTATAATTCATATTTTAAAAGATAAATTAAAAATAGGCACAAATAAAGAGCCTGGTTTTATTTTTAATATGAGTGCAGGATATGATTTAAAAGGCATAATGGAAAGTAATGTTCAATGGTTTTTTGATAAAATGCTTGATGCTTCAAAAGAATTAGAAAAGAAAATTAATGAAATAAAAGATATTTATCCGAATGTTGTAAATCTTAATATTAGTCCAAAACTAACCAATAATATTACTTTATCTACAATGCACGGCTGCCCTCCGGAAGAAATTGAACAAATAGGGGAATATCTTATCTCAAAAAGAAAAATTCATACTACAATTAAACTAAACCCTACTTTATTAGGAAAAGAAGAATTACAATCGATTATTGCAAACTCCGGCTTTAATACTTTTGTTCCTGATGAAGCGTTTGGACATGATGTAAAATACCCTGATGCAGTTGCATTTATTAAAAATTTAACAGAAAAAGCAAAAGAAAATAATCTGTTTTTTGGTTTAAAACTCACAAATACTCTTGAAGCAAAAAATAATAAAAATGTTTTTCCTGAAAATGAAAAAATGATGTATGCAAGTGGGAAAGTATTACATCCAATATCTATAAATGTTGCCCGTAAACTTCAAAATGAATTTAATGGTAAACTTGATTTGTCTTTCTCTGGTGGCTCAGATGCTATAAATATTAACGATACCCTAAAATGTGGCTTATTTCCTGTTACAATTTGTTCTGATTTATTAAAACCGGGAGGATATGGAAGACTAGCACAATACATTACAAATATTAAAAATTGCAAAGTAATTGATGGAAAATCCGGTTTAGAATTTTTAAATAATTATGCCGATGAAGTTTTATCTTCTAAAAGATATAAAAAAGATAGTCCACACGATCCAAGTATAAAAACAAGCAGAGAATTAGGACAATTTGATTGCTCATATGCTCCCTGCGAAGATACTTGCCCCACAAATCAAGGCATACCTTCATACATGTATTACACAGCAAATGGTGAGTTCGAAAAAGCCTATGAAGTAATTAAAGAAACAAACCCTTTCCCTAATGCAACAGGAATGGTTTGCGACCATACTTGCCAAACAAAATGCACAAGGATAAATTTTGATAGTTCATTGTTAATCAGAGATATAAAACGATTTGTAGTAGAAACACATAATGCACATCTTAATCCTGAAGTTTGTATTGCCGAGGATTTTAGAAACTTACAATCTAACGGAAAAAAAATATCAATTATTGGTGCAGGACCATCAGGACTATCGGCTGCATATTTTCTTAAAAAAGCTGGTTTTGATGTAGAAATTTTTGAAGCAAAATCAAAAGCAGGAGGAATGGTTTCTGCGGCAATTCCTAAATTCAGATTAAAAGACAGCTCAATAGAAATTGATGTAAACTCAATAACAAATTTAGGAGTTAAAATATATTATAATCAAAAAATAAATAAAGATATTTTTCAAAATATAAAAGAAAAAAGTGATTTTGTTTTCATTGCAGCCGGAGCACAAGATGCCTATAAATTAAACATTAAAGGTTCTGGCACGAAAGGTGTTTTAAATCCTCTTAAATTTTTGTTTTCTGTTAAAGAAGGTAAAAAAACAGATGCAGGAAAAAACATTATAATTATAGGTGGCGGAAATACTGCAATGGATGCTGCAAGGACTTCATATCGTTTAGTTGGAGAAAAAGGAAAAGTAACAATTGTTTACAGAAGAACAATTAGACAAATGCCAGCAGAATACAAAGAAATAAAAGATGTTCTTGATGAAGGTATTGAAATATTAGAATTGGTTTCACCCATTGAAATAATTAAAAAAGACAACAAAGTTATAGCATTAAAATGTATTAAAATGAAACTTGGCAAAAAAGATGCAAGTGGAAGAGCTAGACCAATAGAAATTGAAGGCTCAGAGTTTGAAATACAGTGTGATACAATTGTTCCGGCAATAGGACAAAGTCTTTCTATTGATTTCGTAGAAAAAAACAATCTTATAACGAAAGAAAATTCTTACGAAACAAAATTAAAAAATGTATTTATAGGAGGTGATGCAATGAGAGGTGCTTCAACATTAATAAATGGAGTAGGGGACGGACGTAAAGTTGCTCAAGAGATTATTGATAAAGCAAAAATTGACTATGATACAAGACCAAAAAATATTAGGAGAGAACGAAAATCTCTAACAGAATTAATGCTAAAAAAAACAAAACGTATTGAAGCAATAAAAGTTAAAGAAACTAATCTAGCCGACCGTAAAAACTTTAATCTTGTAAGTTCTGTTTTAACAAAAGAAGAAGCAATTGAAGAAGCATCACGATGCTTGCTTTGCGATGAAGTATGTAATATTTGCACTACTCTTTGTCCAAATCTTGCTTTGCAACACTTTGAGATAGAGCCTGTTAAATATTACTTACAAAAAATTGAAAACCAAGCAATAGTTAATGACCATGATTTTGAAGTATCACAAAAGTCGCAAATTATTCATATTGCCGATTGGTGCAACCAGTGTGCAAACTGCGATACTTTTTGTCCTAGTTCAGGAGCTCCATATAAAGTAAAACCTCATTTATATTTGAACAAAACTACTTTTGCAAAAGAAAGAGACGGCTATTATTTTGATAAAGAAAATCAAACTTTACTAGCAAAAGAAAGTGGCTTTGATTTTAGCTTATGTGATAAAGAAAAATATTTTTTGTATCAATCAGATAATTTTATTGCAAAACTAGATAAGTTAACTTTTAAAATTTTAAAATTCACAGGAGCTGAAAATGAAAATTACAATTTAGAAAAAGCTGCCGAAATGAGTGTTATTTTAAAAGGAGTTGAGAATCTTTAAGAATAAAGTTATCCACTAAGTTATGGTAAACCAATTTTTAAAACCTGAATGTCCCTATTTCATAATTCGGGTTAAACTATCGCATTCAATTTTTTGATTACTGACCTTATACTTTGTTCCGCAATTATGATAAAAATGCCACCATTCTGAATTTATTCCTTTAAAATTATGTTTCTCCATAAATTCCCTTAAAAAAAGACGGTTGTTTGTAACAGTTTCTGATACTTCTCTTGAAAAAGTTCGACTTTTTCTACTAAAATCATCAAAATTTGTTCCCATATCAATCTCATTTCCTTGAAAATCAGTTAAAGTTAAATCAACAGCACTGCCTCTGTTATGTCTTGAACCTGTGGAAGGATTTGCAACTAAGCCAACAATGGGTACTTTTTTCCACATGATTTTTTGAACATAAAGAGGTCTATAACAATCAAATAATTTTATTTTGTAACCTAGTGATTTTAAGTCTTTTTGAACTTTTAGCAAATCTTTTAGAACCTCATATCTTAACAAGCATTTAGCACATGGATATAGAATTGTATCAACAAAATTATCTTTTGTTGCATATTTTAGATCAAGAATAAAATCTTTTGAAAAAAGTGTAATGTCTATTAAATCTTCATTTTTAAAATTTGAATTTAATGTATCTAAAAGTATAGGTTTAGGTATAAGTTTATTAACGTTTAAACTTTTTTTGTTTATAACTTTTTTTGCTAAAATCGTCTTATTATTCTCTATTTGTTTTTCATTACAAGAATAAATAATAACAAATAGGAATATTACGAAAGCTGTTTTAAAAAAAATCATACAGTAAAATTAAAAAAATATAATTAATATGAAACACCCATAACTATAATTCAGCATAACCAATACTCGCATAGCAAATCTAGTGTTCCTAAGTACAGAGCAAAATAATTATTATAAATACACATTTAACTTGTTTAATATCAGTTATTTGTTAAATTTTAAAAAATGAAAATCCAATATTTAAATTTCTTATTATCTTTAATTTTATTATTTTCTTGTTCAGAACACAAACAAAAAAAGACAATTTTAAAAAAACAAAACATAAGTTATGAAAATTTAGAGGCAAAACTTTTTAAAACTCATGAAATTGATGATATAAAAATAATTTCAATTTTTAATAAAAAAGGGGCACTGAAAAATGAATATTATTTAATTTCAAAAGAAAAAACTATCCCCGATTCATTAAAAAATAAAAATATTATTAGAACCCCCGTAAAACGAGTTATATGTCTTTCAACTACACATATAGCATTTATTGATATTCTAAATGAAACAGAAACGATAAAAGCAGTTTCCGGAAGTCAGTATATTTATAATCAAAAAATTAGAAAAGGAATTAAAAATAAGAAAATTGTTGATGTAGGATATGAAAATTCTCTTGATTTTGAATTGCTATTAAGTTTAAAACCGGACATGGTAACTGTTTATGATATTAACGGTACAATTTCACCAACAATTAATAAACTTAAAAAATTTAAGATTCCGGTTGTACAAATAAATGAATATATTGAAAGTACTCCATTAGGACAAGCAGAATGGCTTAAGTTCTTTGCTGAATTTTATAACAAGCAAGAATTTGCCAAAAATAAATTCATTAATATTTATAATTCCTATAATAAACTAAAAACAAAAACTAATTCTATTAAATATAAACCATCAATTTTATTAAATATGCCATGGAAAGGAACTTGGTATATTCCTGGTGGAAAATCAAATATTGCTCAATTAATTAATGATGCAGGAGGAAATTATTTATGGAAAGAAAGTAAGGAAAAACATAATATTCCACTTAGTATTGAAGATGTTTATTTAACTGGTAATAAGGCAGATATATGGTTAAACCCCGGTCAAGCAAAATCAATAAAAGATATAATAGACACAGATATTAGATTAGCGAAAATGGAAGCAGTAAAAAATATGAATGTTTATAATAGAAATAAAAGGCTAAATGTATTTGGAGGTAATGATTACATGGAATCAGGGACTGTAAGACCTGATATAGTCCTAAAAGATTTAATAAACATTTTACATCCTAATATCTTGAATGATACAACGAAATTTTACTATAAAAAATTAAAAAGAAGATAGTATTTATAAAAAATACCTTGCATAAAAAAGTTTATACAAGGTATTTCTTTAGGAATATAAATATCTAATGTCCCAAAGTAGCAACCATAACAGCCTTTATTGTATGAAGTCTGTTTTCCGCTTCATCAAAAACTATTGATGCTTCAGATTCAAATACATCATCAGTTACTTCAAGTCCATCTAAACCAAACTTCTGGAAAATTTCTTCTCCCACTGTAGTTTCTCTATTATGAAAAGCAGGTAAGCAATGCATAAATTTAACATTCTTGTTACCAGTAAGTTCCATAACTTTTTTATTTACCTGATATGGCTTTAAAAGTTCAATACGTTCTTTCCAAACTTCATCCGGCTCACCCATTGATACCCACACATCAGTATAAATAAAATCAACACCTTTTACGCCTTTTGCAACATCATCGGTTATAGTAATTTTAGCACCTGTTTCTTTTGCAATCTCATTACATTGTGCAACCAACTCATCATCAGGCTGAACGGATTTTGGAGCAACCAAACGAACATCCATTCCCATTTTTGCCGCACCAACCATAAGAGAATTGCCCATATTATTACGAGCATCGCCCATATATGCAAACTTAATTTTATTTAAAGGTTTATCACTATGTTCCATCATAGTCATAAAATCTGCAAGAATTTGCGTAGGGTGAAATTCATTTGTTAAACCATTCCAAACAGGAACATTTGAATAATCTCCTAAATCTTGAACAGTTGTTTGTGCAAAACCTCTGTATTCAATACCATCATACATTCTTCCAAGAACACGTGCAGTATCTTTCATACTTTCTTTTTTACCAATTTGCGAACCCGATGGTCCTAAATAAGTTACACTTGCTCCTTGGTCGTGTGCAGCAACTTCAAAAGCACATCTTGTACGTGTTGAAGCTTTTTCAAAAATTAAAGCAATATTTTTGCCTTTTAAGGTTTGCCTTTCTGTTCCTGCATATTTTGCAGCTTTCAAATCAATTGAAAGTTTAAGCATAAATTCAATTTCTTTTGGACTAAAATCCAACAACTTCAAAAAGTTTCTGTTTCTTAAATTATAAGCCATTTTTTCTATTTTTTTAGTTTATTTTCATCTTTGCAAATTTAGAATTTTATCTTTACAATCAAATTTAGTACATACAATAATTAATGTATGTTTAGAAAAATATATTAACATGATTTTTATCATATAGAATTATTTAGATATTTTAAACTTTTGCACATTATAAAAACAAATTAAAATGAATTTAACACATATTGAACATATTGGAATTGCAGTTAATAGCATTGAAGAAGCAAAAAAATATTACGAAAATGTTTTAGGGCTTGAATGTTATGCTGTTGAACTTGTTGAAGACCAGAAGGTTAAAACTGCTTTTTTTATGATTGGTCAAACAAAAATTGAACTTCTTGAACCAACTTCTGATGAAAGTGCAGTAGCAAAATTTATTGCAAAAAAAGGGCAGGGGATACACCATATTGCATTCGCAACTGATGATGTAGATAAATCTTTAAAAGAAGCTGAAAATAAAGGAATTAAATTAATTGATAAAGAAAAAAGAAAAGGAGCAGAAGGCTTAAATATTGGCTTTCTTCATCCTAAATTTACAATGGGAGTTTTAACAGAATTTTGTGAGAAATAAATTGTTGCATTGTCTCATTGTTAAATTGTTAAAAAAAAACAATGAAACAATAGAACAATGAAATAAGTAAATAAATCATCAATTAGAGGAAATAATTTGTCTTAATCAAAACATTAACAACAAAACTAAAAAAAAATGTCTCGTCAAGAAGAAATACAAAAGTTAATTAAAATGCGTGAAGAAGCCAGATTAGGTGGAGGCGAAAAACGTATTAAGAAACAACACAGTCAAGGAAAATACACTGCACGTGAGCGTATTGAAATGATTTTAGATGAAAATAGTTTCGAAGAATTTGATATGTTTGTAAAACACAGAAGCAAAGACTTTGGACTAGAAAAACAACAATATCTTGGCGATGGAGTTGTTACAGGGCACGGAACAATTGATGGAAGAATAGTATATATTTTTGCACAAGATTTTACCGTGTTTGGTGGTTCATTATCAGAAACTTATGCACAAAAAATTTGCAAAGTAATGGATCAAGCAATGAAAGTTGGTGCACCAATTATTGGTGTGAATGACAGTGGAGGTGCAAGAATTCAGGAAGGAGTAATGAGCCTTGCAGGTTATGCCGAAATTTTTCAAAGAAACATTATGGCATCAGGTGTAATACCTCAAATATCTGCAATCTTTGGACCTTGTGCGGGTGGAGCAGTATATTCTCCGGCATTAACTGATGTTGTAATTATGAGCGACAAAACAAGTTATATGTTTGTTACCGGACCCAAAGTTGCAAAAACTGTAACAGGTGAAGATATAACAACTGAAAACTTGGGAGGAGCAACAGTTCATGCAACAAAATCGGGAGTTGCACATTTTAGAGCTGACGATGAAGACGAAGGTATAATGCTGATTAGAAAAACATTAGAATATTTACCTCAAAACAACCTTGAAGACCCAATTCAAAC
>CAMZKV010000024.1 GCA_947311445.1 uncultured Chlorobiota bacterium
CAAGATGTTTTCATTGGTTCATGCATGACAAACATTGGTCATTTCCGTGCAGCATCAAAAATTTGGGAAGGTTTTGAAAGAAACCCAAATGTTAGAACTTATATTGTACCTCCAACAAAAATGGATCAAGCACAATTAAAAGAAGAAGGCGAATTTTCTAAATTTGCAGCAAAAGGTGCAAGAATTGAGCTTCCCGGTTGCTCAATGTGTATGGGAAATCAATTGAGAGTTCCAGATGGTGCAATCGTATTTTCTACATCAACACGAAATTTTGATAATAGAATGGGGAAAGGAGCTCAAGTTTACTTAGGTTCGGCTGAAATGGCTGCAATAGTTTCTGTTTTAAACAGAATTCCTACTCCTGCTGAATATTTTGAATATTATAATAAATATGTAAAACCAGAAGAAGCAAACATTTATAAGTATTTGCAATTTGACGAACAATTTGCATAATTAAAAATAGTTATATAGAAAGAGAGACCTTAAAGTTTCTCTTTTTTATTAAATTTGTGCTAAACTAAAATACACATAAAAATGAAACGAAAAATTACAATTACTTTTATTTCTATATTCATAGTATCAAGTCTTTTTTCACAAAACTGCGAAACATACATCCCAACAAAAATTGGAGAAAAATTAACATATAAAACTTCAAATAAAAAAGGGAAAGTTCAATCATACTATTCACAACAACTTCTTTCAACTAAAAATGAAGATGGAGCATTAAAATATGAAGTTCTTAGGACAAATTATGATAAAAAGAAAGTTTTAACAAATCAAGATACAGTATATTTTTATTGTAAAGAAAACTCTTTTTATATTGATATGAGTTCATACTTAGGTAACGAAGAAATGGCAAAATACGACGAATCAATGATTCAGTTTGATGTTGAAAATATTGGTTACCCTACAAACATGAAACCGGGCATGACACTTGAAGATGGCTACATCAATGCTAATATTTCTTCCGGTTTTGTTCCAATTGTTTTCAGAACCGATGTAATAAATAGAAAAGTTGTTTCCTCAGAACAAATTACAACAGAAGCAGGAACTTTTAAAACATTAAAAATTACAGAAGATTTAAAAATGCAAATTGCTTTTGTAAAAGTAAACATGAGTGCTATAACTTGGGTTAAAAAAGGAATAGGAAACATAAAGAGTGAAACTTATGACAAAAACGGTAAACTTTTAAACTCTTCTGAGTTAGTAAAAAATTGGTAAATTTTTCCGTGTTAGTGCCTGAAACCCATGCCTACTATTTTCATTTTTAGACACTTGTTAATTTTTTATTCATTAGCTTTTGGTAAAATAAAAAGTCAATATTAAACTCGTTAAACTCCCACATTAAAAATTTTTACACACAAGGACATAACTATATGACGGTATTCAGACTACTTACAAAATAAAAGAAACATTTTAAATTCAAATATTAACATAACTTACTAAATATAAACTAATTATACAATTTTAGACAGGTGAAACATTTTCTTAAATACAAAAGAACAAAAACTTTAAGTGTTTCTATTGGAAATATTCCTTTGGGAAGTAATTATCCTATAAGAATACAATCAATGACAAACACCGACACTTCTGATATTGAGGCAACTGCAAGGCAAATAATTAATATCTCAGATGCAGGAGCAGATTATGTCCGTATAACTGTTCCAACTTCTGTTGTTGCAGAGAAGATACCTCTTATAAAAAAATATTTAGCCAAAAAAGGATATAAAACACCACTAATTGCAGACATACACTTTAGCCCAAAAGCAGCAGAAATCTCCGCAAAATATCTTGAAAAAGTTAGAATAAACCCAGGCAATTATGCCGACCTAAAACAATTTAAACACATTGAATATACCGATAAAGAATACGATGAAGCTGTTGAAAATATTAAAGAAAAGTTTATTCCTTTTTTAAAAATTTGTAAAAAAAACAATACTGCAATAAGAATTGGCACAAATCACGGTTCTCTATCAGACAGAATTCTCAGTAGATACGGTGACACCCCAAAAGGTATGGTAGAATCAACAATGGAATTTTTGCGAATTTGTAAACATGAAAATTTCAACGATGTTGTTATTTCAATGAAAGCAAGTAACCCAATTGTTATGATTCATGCAACACGTTTGTTAGTAAAAACTATGCAAGAAGAGCAAATGAGCTTTCCTATTCATTTAGGAGTTACAGAAGCAGGTAACGAAAACGAAGGCAGAATAAAATCTGCAATAGGGATAGGAGCTTTACTTATTGACGGAATTGGAGATACAATTAGAGTTTCCCTCACAGAAGCACCGGAAAAAGAAATTCCTGTTGCAAACAGCATTGTAAATGTTTTTAATCAAGCAAAATTAGAAAAACACATTCCTCTTATTGAAATTCAAAACATAAAATTTAATCCATTTTCATATCAAAAACGAAAAAGTTTTACTGTTGAAAATATTGGAGGTAATAATATTCCAATTGTAATTTCAGATATTAGTTCAAATGTTTCTGAAGAAAATATTTTAAAAAGTGGATATTTTATTGGTAAAAACAAAAAAATAAGCAAAACAGACTTAGCAGCAGATTATTTATTTATAGGAAAAAGCAAAAATATTATTCATAAAAACTTAAAATTTATTTCTGAAAATAAAATAGATAAAAAAAATAGTTTTTCAATTTTAAATCAAAAAGATTTTAAAGCAGAGAACAAAAACAAGCTAAACTTTTTAGAAGTTAACGCTGAAAATTTTAGCTCGTTTGATTTCAAAAAAATAAAAAATGCATATAAAACCATTATAATTTTAGACATTTCAAAATCCATCTCTCCTGTCCATGCAGGAAGAAACTTTTTCTTCTATCTTGAAAAAAACAAAATAAATAATCCTGTAATTTTAAAGCATAAAATTTCTAAATTTAATGAACAAAACCTTGTAAAAGTTTCTTCTGAAACCGGAATATTATTTGTTGATGGTTTTGGCGATGGAATTTGGTTACAATCAGAAGATAACAGTATAACAAATTTAAATAATTTAAGTTTTGGAATATTACAAGCATGCAGAACAAGAATTACAAAAACCGAATATATTTCTTGTCCTTCTTGCGGAAGAACTTTATTCGATTTAGAAAAAACTACTGCAAAAATTAAATCTAAAACATCTCATCTTAAAGGAATAAAAATTGGAATTATGGGCTGCATAGTTAATGGACCAGGAGAAATGGCAGATGCTGATTTCGGATATGTTGGCACCGGGACTGGAAAAATTACCCTTTACAAAAATCAAGATGTTATAAAAAGAAATATTCCAGAAAAAGATGCAGTTGAAGAACTTTTATTATTAATTAAAAGAAGTAATAAAAAATAAATCATCCTAAAAATATTTTTTTGACCTGCATTATTATGCTATGTATGAATAATACGGGCTAAATTAATAATTTCCAACATCTTGTAATTATTCAAATTTAATAATAGCAATAAAATGATTAAAATATCTTTTTTTATACTTATAGTAATTATATTTGCGAGTTGAATATGAAAAAAACATCTCTCAATATAAAACTAAATTCTATATTATTTTTATTTCTAATTATACCTACATTAAATTTTAGTGCAAACGAAATAATATTAAACGGTATATATAAAGGAGAAAATATTTATGTTGAAAACCCTTTTCCATCTTCCCAAATTGGGTTTTGTGTTACAGAAGTTTTAGTAAACGGACATACAACAACAGATGAAATTAACTCTTCTTTTTTTGAAATAGATTTAAGCATTTACGGTTTTAAATACGGTGACTTTATTAACATCATAATAAAACACAAAAAAGATTGTATGCCAAGAGTTTTAAACAAAGAAGTTCTTACTCCAACTAGTACTTTTGAAATTCAACAAATTACTATAGACAAAAGTGGGCTTTTAAAGTGGTCAACCCTCAAAGAACATGGCAGCTTACCATTTATAATTGAACAATACAGATGGAATAAATGGATAAAAGTTGGTGCTATACCCGGAAAAGGAAGAAATAAACTGAATAGATATGTTCTAAAAGTTGATTTTAACTCAAAAAACAATAAATTCAGAATTAAACAAATAGGAAGTGATAATAAAGCAAGGTATTCAAAAACAATTGAATATGAAAGTGATATTCCTGAAATTACTTTCATCCCAGGAAACAAAGGTAAAGCAAGCGATAAAATATTTTTCTCTACAAATACAAGGTATGAAATCTTTGATTACTATGGAAAGCTAATGAAAACCGGAAACTCAAATGAAGTTAACATAAGTAAACTAATTTCGGGAACATATTTCTTAAACTACGATAATAAAACAGAAATTTTTATTAAAGAATAGTAAATATTTCTGTCTAAACAACAAGCATCTCACAATTATCGTTAATGATAATATTTTCATTACCTTTGTATGCTAAACACGAAATCAAATAATGAGCCAATATAAATATCTTCATAAAATAAATTCTCCCGAAGACCTAAAAAATTACAAAGATGAAGAGTTAATAGCAATTTCCCAAGAACTCAGGCAATATATTATTGATATTGTATCTGAAAGTCCCGGGCATTTTGCATCAAGCCTTGGAGTTGTTGAACTAACAATTGCCCTTCATTATGTTTTCAAAACCCCTTACGACAAAATTGTTTGGGATGTCGGACATCAAGCATATGGTCATAAAATTTTAACAGGCAGAAGAGATATTTTTCATACAAACAGAAAACTTAATGGAATTTCAGGCTTTCCTTCAATATTTGAAAGTGAATATGATGCTTTTGGAGTAGGACACTCTTCAACTTCCATATCAGCAGCACTAGGAATGGCGGTTTCTTCATGTCTCAAGAGTGAAGATAACAAACATGTAATTGCTGTTATTGGAGATGGTGCGATGACGGGAGGACTTGCATTTGAAGGCATGAATAATGCAGGTGTTGAAAACTCAAACTTACTAATTATTCTTAATGACAATAACATGTCAATAGATCCAAATGTTGGCGGTCTAAATCAATATTTACTTGATATAACTACATCAAAATCATACAATAAGGTAAAAAAAGAAGTTTGGGATATTTTGGGAAAAATTAGAAAATTTGGTCCCAACACTCGTTCTTTTATTCAAAAAATTGAAAATGGTGTTAAATCTGTTATAATGAAACAGAGCAACATTTTTGAGGCAATGAATTTAAGATATTTTGGTCCCGTTAACGGACACGATGTAAATCAATTAGTTAAAATTCTTGAAGACCTAAAAGATATAAAAGGTCCTAAATTATTACACGTTTTAACAAAAAAAGGTAAAGGCTTTGAATTTGCTGAAAATGACCAAACAACATGGCATGCTCCTGGAAAATTCAATAAAAATACAGGTGAAAGAAAAATAGTAAAATCAGATGAGCTAGAATCTCCAAAATTTCAAGATGTTTTTGGACACACTCTTGTTGAACTTGCTAAAAAGAATAAAAAAATAGTAGGAATTACTCCGGCAATGCCTTCCGGATCATCAATGAAGATAATGATGGAAGCTATTCCAGAAAGAGCTTTTGATGTAGGAATTGCAGAACAACACGCAGTAACTTTTTCGGCAGGACTTGCAGTTGACGGAATGTTGCCCTTTTGTAATATCTATTCAACATTTATGCAACGTGCTTATGATCAGGTAATTCATGATGTTGCCTTGCAAAAACTAAATGTTGTTTTTTGTTTAGACAGAGGAGGACTTGTTGGCGACGATGGAGCTACTCACCACGGAGTATTCGATATAGCATATATGAGAATTATTCCAAACATGATAGTTGCAGCACCAATGGATGAGCCGGACTTACGGAATATGATGTACACTGCACAGCTTCCAAATAAAGGACCTTTTTCCATTAGATATCCGAGAGGAAAAGGTGTTACTCCTAATTGGAAGACTAAAATGGAGGAACTCAAAATTGGA
This sequence comes from uncultured Chlorobiota bacterium, assembly GCA_947311445.1. Taxonomy (GTDB): domain Bacteria; phylum Bacteroidota; class Bacteroidia; order Bacteroidales; family JAADGE01; genus JAADGE01. Next base: position 5,925 of record CAMZKV010000024.1, read on the forward strand.
AAAGGAAGAAAAATTAAAGATGGAAAAGATGTTGCAATTATAAGTATTGGAGCAATTGGAAATCTTGTAAAAGAAGCAAATGAAATACTTCTGAAAGAAAATATTGATATAGCACACTACGATATGCGATTTATTAAACCTTTGGATGAAGACCTACTTCATAAAATTTTTAATGAATTTGATAAAATAATAACACTTGAAGACGGCGTGATACAAGGTGGATTTGGAAGTGCTGTTATTGAATTTATGTTTGAAAATAAATATTCTGCAAATATTAAAAGGCTTGGAATACCCGATAAATTTATTGAGCACGGAACACAACAAGAATTATATCATATTTGCGGATATGATGTTGAGGGAATTTGCAAATCTGTAAAAGAAATTTTAAAATAAATATTTTCACATAAAATATGGAGAACAATAAACAACAAGCACTAGACCAACGCTACCTAAGAATGGCACATATTTGGGCAGAAAATTCTTATTGTAAAAGACGAAAAGTTGGAGCAATTATCGTTAAAAATAAAATGATAATTTCTGACGGATATAACGGAACTCCCTCCGGTTTTGAAAACACTTGCGAGGAAGATAACGACACAACCAAAGCCTATGTGCTTCATGCTGAGGCAAATGCAATTACTAAGGTTGCAAAATCAAACAATAGCAGTGAGGGAGCAACCCTTTATGTAACAACTTCTCCATGTATGGAATGTTCAAAATTAATTATTCAATCCGGAATAAAAAGAGTTGTTTTTGATGAAAAATATAGAATTATTGACGGATTAAAAATTTTAGAACGTGCAGGAGTAGAATTAATAAATTTAGAATTAAAAAAAGATAATGAATCAAAATAATTTTAGAGAAACACAGCCCAAAAAAATAGAAAAAACTACAAAAAATAAGGTTTTTCTTCCCCTAATAGTTTCCTTGAGCATTATCGCAGGAATTTTTATTGGGAATAAATTAATACCTGTTAAAACTAATACTTTTCATTCAACATTAAACCTGAATACTTCTAGTAAAATATCTTCAATTTTAAGATTAATACAAGAAAACTATGTTGAAAAAGTCTCAGTTGACAGCCTTGAAGAAATAGCAATACCTCTTATACTTAAAAACCTTGACCCGCACACTTCTTATTTACCTCCCATTGTTAATGAAAAAGCACATGAAGATTTAAGTGGTAATTTTGAAGGCATTGGAGTGCAATTTAACATACAAGAAGATACAGTTCTAATTATTAACACAATATCAGGTGGACCATCTGAGAAAGTTGGTGTTCTTCCCGGTGATAGAATTGTTACAATTAACGATTCCTTATTTGCAGGTATGGGAATTACAAATAAAGATGTTATATCTCAACTTAAAGGAAAAAAAGGCACTAAAGTAAAAATTGGTGTTAAAAGAAGAGGAATTGCAGAATTAATTAATTTTGAGATAATTAGAGATAAGATACCTTTGTATAGTATTGATGTTTCATATATGCTTAATCAGAAAATAGGCTATATTAAAATAAGTAAATTTGCCGGCACAACTTATGGTGAATTTATGGAAGCTGCTGTAAAACTGAAAAAAAACGGAATGAAAAAAATGGTTATTGACCTTAGAGATAATGGAGGAGGATACCTTGATGCAGCTGTTAATATTATTGATGAGTTTTTACCAAAAGGAAAAATGATAGTTTATACTGAGGGAAATTTCCGAAAACGAATAGATTATTTCTCAACAGATAATGACTTATTAATTGATGTTGAACTGGCAGTTTTAATAAACTCCTGGTCAGCATCGGCAAGTGAAATTGTTTCCGGAGCAATACAAGATAATGATAGAGGTACAATAATTGGCAGACGTTCATTTGGAAAAGGTTTAGTACAAGAAGAATTTGAATTTAGAGATAATTCAGGTGTTAGAATTACAACTGCAAGATATTACACCCCTGTAGGAAGATGTATTCAAAAATCATACGACGATGGTATAGACTCCTATTACTCAGACATATACCACAGAGCAGCCGATGGAGAACTTGCAAGTGCAGACAGTACTAACTTCCCCGACTCTTTAAAATACTTTACTCCAAATGGAAAAGTTGTTTACGGAGGTGGCGGTATTATGCCTGACGTATTTGTGCCTGTTGACACAATTTCATATACTAAATACTACCGAAAACTAACTTCTAAAGGATTAATATATAAATTTGCTCTTATATACGCTGACAATAATAGAAGTAAATTACAAGTTCTGAAAACAGCTTATGAAATAAATAATTATCTTGAAAAACAAAATGTACTAAAACAATTCGTCAACTATGCTATAAAAGAAGGAATTATAAGTACAAAAAACGACTATATACTTTCAAGAAAGCTAATAAAAACGAGCTTAAAGGCATTTATTGCAAGAAATATTATTGATAACAAAGGTTATTTCCCAATTATAAAGGAAGTTGATAATGATTTAAATAAAGCAATTGATGTTTTAGAGAAATAATATTCTTAAATAAAGTATTTTTTATTTGACTATTAAAAAAATAGTCTTACTTTTGCATTTTTAAAATAAAAAGCAAGATACCTAAAAATATATTGCGGGGTGGAGCAGTTGGTGGCTCGTCGGGCTCATAACCCGAAGGTCGTGGGTTCAAGTCCTACCCCCGCTACTAAGAAAAGCCTGATTAACATTAAGTTATCAGGCTTTTCTCTTTTTATATGTATTAAAATCATTATACTTTAGTTCATAATACCCTTATCTGTATATCAAACCGAAAACATCAAAGTTTAAGATCATTTCGTTTATAGAACGCTTGAACAAACTTTAAATAATCATCTTTTGTTTTTGAGCAAGTTTTAATTCCTTGCTTATTTTCTTTACACAAATCATCTGAAATATTTAAGTATGCAGGACCAAGAGTAGTTCTAATTCTATTTTTTTCGATTTCATACAAATAAGAATCTTCTGTTATTGCACCTCTATAACTATTTGACCCATAAATGTGAAGAGTAATAAATGGTTCTTGAGTTAAGTTTCCCATTGCGTGAACAAGTTCTCCACAGACCGGAGCAATCGTCCCTTCTTTTAGAATTTCAGATTTTTCAAGTTTTATTTCATTTCCATTAACAGTATATGTTCTATGGTCTGCGTCTCCAAGAAAGTAAACAACACCCCATTCCGAATGCCCATGGTTATGAATTCCTGTAAAATCTCCTTGCGACCAAGACATTATATAGAGTCCAAAATTTTCTCCTATAAAAAGAGTATTTCTTCCATAGCTTTCAGTTTTACAATGATCAAAAGTTGAAAACTTCAGAAGTTCATCTTTTGAAATTTTTGCATCTTTAACAGTCTCAATAAGAATATTATTATTAATGTTTTGTCCTATTTTTTGAAGGTTTTCAATAATATATTGAATTGATTTTGGAAGAGTTTTCATTTATTATTGTAAGATTTTTAATAATGCAAGCATAGCTTGAAATATATTTTCGAGCTACGACATTACAAATGTGAAATTATTTAACTTTATATGTTCCTTTGTATGTAATTTTGATATCTTCTGCTACATTATTTTTTTTCTTTTTACTTTTTGGTTTGCCAACATTGTAATTTGATATTCCCTTTACAACAAATACAGAGTTTGCAGATAACTCCCCACCTTTAATAGTTATTGTGCCTTCTTCTGAAATAGTTTTTGTTACATCTTTTATTGTTAAATCTCCTTCAACAGTTACAGGATATCTTCCATCTTCTTTCCAATTTACAGTTGATAAATTAGTAATATTACCTTTAAATTTAATTTTAGGATACTGTTTTGAGTCCATAAAATTTGCTTGATTAAAGTGTTTTTGCATCAATGCTTTTTCAAATTCAAAAGATTGTACCGGAATTACGAACACCATAGCTCCTGTTTCGGTATCTATTGTAGATGTTACTTTATAATTATCTGCTGTAATATCTTCTGCTACTGTTGTTGAAAACAAATTTGCATGTCCTGCTCTTGTTACATACTTAGTTTGAGCAAATAATAAAGTTGGTAATAATAATAATAATGATATTTTTTTCATTGTGTTAAATTTTAATTTGATTTATAAATATTTATTTAGTTATGTTACATTTTTCTAATATTGCATATTCTGCAAGGTCCAAATCCTCATCGTAAGAAGCTCCCATACGCACTATGCCTTTAATTTTTACTTTGTCTCCAATTGAAAGATTTTCTGCAGCTGAATTTGTTTCAAGTGTAAACGTGCAGTTAACACCAGAATTTCCGGCTTTTAGTAAAACTACTTTTTGTTTTAGTTGGTCTTCATTAATTTCGGCAACTGTTCCAGAAACTTCAACTACATTGTCGAGATATTTTGCATTGCTCTCACTTGTATTTGTCATAAATTCATTTACAAATTGTTCTGCTTCAATATTAAATTTTGCATCTTCGCCTATAACGTCTCTGTGTGGCATATTATACATATACAATATTATACCTCCGGCTATTAAAATTCCGGCAAGTATTGCTATTAATAAAACCTTGATACTTTTCTTCATTCTGTTAATAATTTAAATTTTTAAAATATAATTATTTAAAATTCCCCAAAAATCATATTTCTGATTCTTGCATTTTATTAGTCGCATAAAATTAAAATCCTGACAAATATTTTAAAAAAAAATTATTTATGCATACTCCCGAAATGTTTCACCTTAAAGTTTTATTTGTTTTTTAAATACTATAGTTTAGAAATTTTATTTTTAATTTTCACTTTAAATTCTTCAACATTTATATTAAGCTTTGAAGAATTATGTCTTTTCAAAGCTTTATCAATAATTTTACTGTGTTTTTCATATCTTCTACAAGCACTGCACATAGACTTGTGCATTTTTAGTCGTAATTTTTCTTTAAAACTCAAATTAACATGAAGTTTCTTTTCGATTAGCTCAGTTGCCTTGAAACAAGATAAAAACATGAAGTACATTATTTTTTTCATTACTGTTTAATTTCTCTTAAACCAACCATTTTCAACGCAATCTCGGAGTTTTAATTTTGCTCTGTGCATTATCTGCCACATATTAGTCGTGTTTATTTCAAGTTCCTGACAGATTTCTTTTGATTTTTTTTCGGAATAGTATTTCATTTTAATTACTGTGTTGAATTTATTAGGTAAATTTTCAATACAATAATTTAATATTTCAATAAATTCTAAATCGTCTAAAAGATTTGTTTCTTGATTTTGCCAATTTAGAGGTTGGTTATTAGAATTCCATTCACCGTCAGATGTAAAAAAAGCTGAAAAAACATCAAAATCTAATTTTGTATCTTGTCTGTATCTTTTTCTGTAAAAGTCTGATATTTTGTTATTTAGAATTGAGAATAACCATGTTTTTGGGTTACTTTCATTTTTAAAATTTTTAAAATTTTGTGCTGCAGCAAGAAATGTATCTTGAACAATATCTTTTGCATTTTCAGAATTCGAAAGTTTATGCATTGCACGTGAAAGGAGTTGTTCGGTATAAATATTTACCCAATTATTTAATGTGCTATGTTTTTGCATATTAATTATTCTTATTTCAAAAAAAATAAAGATGCAATTTACATTTTTTTATTTCATGGTATAGTAACTACAATCACATATAAACATTAAGAAATAGAAGGTTTTTAGTTTTTAATTATCTGTTTCCGTTCATTCTAATACTATTTGCTTGAGATTTTGCAATTAATTTATTGTTGGAGTTATATATTTTACATTCAGTATTAATTATTGTTTTCCCTTTTCTTATTACTTTTGCTTTGGCTGTTATTGTTTCTCCTAATTTTGCACCATAAAGAAAATCTGTATATAAATTTACACTTGGATAAAAGTCTTTTAATTCCAAAGTTGCAATGCTTGCACCGATTGTTTCATCGGCAATTAGGGCAATTATTCCTCCATGCAACATTTTCATTGGGTTTGTCATTTCTTCTCTTACAATAATTTCTGCTGAGATACTTCCTTCATTAACTTCGGTTAAAACAGGCTTAAGCCACATTCCTACAGCCGATGGTGTATGTTCAATTACTTTTCCTATTTGGGTTCTAAAAAATTCTACTGTTTTATTCATGTTTTATTTTAAATTTTTGCAAAAATATAAGATTTTAAACAAGTTTATTATTATTACTTCAAAATTTCATTTACAAGTTTATTTCTCTCATTTCCTTTTGTAATTGTCATCATATGAGAACGATTTTTAACACAAAAGCTGAGGTTTTTTAATCTTTTTATTGGGATTGCGTAATCATTATCTCCATATATGTGAATAATGTTTGAAAAAATTGTTTTTTTCTCCCAATTTACAATCATATTAACAGAACGTTTCATAAGTTTTTTATTCTTGTTTTTTAGCATTGCTTTGCAAGTTTCTCGCTCTTTTTTTGCTATCTTGTTCAAAAACTAATTGTATCAATGGAGCAACAGGACACAGAAATTTTCCTCCAAAAAGTTTATTTAAAGGAATCTTATGCATAAATATATATTTTAATGGCAATTACTAGAAATAATAATTACTTTCTCAGGTTTAAAATATTTGAATATTCTATAATCTGAGACTTGTCCTGGAATTAGGTAAATTGTATTTTCTTTTAATTGAGAGGATGTTGTATATGAAGTAAATATAGTTAAAAGTATAAAAATATAAAATTTAAAATATTGGTTCATTTTTTATATCTTTATATTACAATAATATTTAACAAAAAAACTTTTATCTTTTATCTCTTCTTTTTCGGGATTTTTTGTTTGAAAATTTTTCCCTCCTATCTCTATTATTATTTGGTCTGTCGTTTTGAGGTTTCTCTTTTGCAACTTCAATAGAAACATTCATTCCTTTATATTTAAAATCTTTAAAAGCTGAAACAACATCATTTTCAAAAGATTTGTCAACTTCAAAAAATGAGAAAGTTTTCATTATATCAATTTTTCCTATTTGAATATCACGTTTTTTTGTTTGGTCGTTTATAAGCCCCATTAATTTAACCGGAGATAATTTCTTTTTAGACCCAATATTTATAAAAAACCTTGTAAAATTCTCATTATCTCTTCTCTTTCTACCTTTTCTGCTATTTTTTTCTTTTCTGTCTGATTCGTTTTCATTAATATTTAAATCCGGTGCATTTTTATAGTAAGATAAAAACCTGTTAAACTCAATAGATACAAAATGATTGATTAACTCTTCTCTGGTTAACCAACTTAGTTTTTTATAAATAACATCCATAAAGGGATCTATTTGAGCTTGGTCAACATCAATTTTTTCAACTTTATCAATCAAGTTAAAAAGCTGACGTTCACATATTTCTTTTCCGGTAGGAATCATTTTTCGAGTAATTTTTTTACCTACTCTTTTTTCAATTTCCCTTAATTTATATAATTCTCTTGAATGCAATAAAATAACAGAAGTTCCTGTTTTTCCTGCTCTTCCTGTTCTTCCACTTCTATGGATATATGTTTTTGCTTCATCAGGGATATTGTAATTAATTACATGAGTTAAATCTGTAACATCCAATCCTCTTGCAGCAACATCAGTAGCAACAAGTATTTGCATATGTTTAATTCTGAAACGATTCATTACATAATCTCTTTGAGCCTGCGACAAATCACCATGTAGAGCTTCAGCGTTATATCCGTTTTCAATTAGTTTGTCTGCAATTTCTTTTGTGTCTCTTCTTGTTCTACAAAAAACAATACTGTATATTTGTGGGTGCGAATCGATAATACGCTTAAGAGTTTTAAAACGGTCTCTTGCTTTTGCAAGATAATAATGATGATTAACATTTTCTGCTCCCATATTTTTATCGCCAACAGCAATTTCGTCTGCTTCACGCATGTATTTTTTTGCTATCTTAGCAATTTCTTTTGGCATTGTAGCTGAAAAAAGCAATGTTTGTTTGTCGGCAGGAGTTGTTTCAAGGATAGAATCTAATTCATCTTTAAATCCCATGTCTAACATTTCGTCAGCCTCATCTAAAATCATATAACTAATACTTCCGGCTCTTAATTTTCCTCTTTTCACTAAATCCAGCACTCTGCCGGGTGTTCCTACAACTATTTGGCAACCTTTGTTTAATTCTGCTATTTGTTTGTCAGCACTTGCTCCACCATATATTGTTGCAATTCTCACATTTTCGGTATATTTAGCATATGTTTTGATGTCATTACTAATTTGCATACATAACTCTCTTGTAGGAGAAAGAATGAGTGCTTGTGTTTTTTTAGAATTTTTATCTATTTGATGAAGTATTGGTAAACCAAAAGCAGCTGTTTTTCCTGTTCCTGTTTGTGCAAGAGCAACTAAATCTTTTTTACTATCTAATAAATAAGGAATTGTAAGTTCTTGAATAGGTGTTGGTTTTTCGAAGCCAAGTTCGGATATTGCTTTTATAATTTGGGAGTTTATGCCCGTTTCCTCAAAATTTTGCATGAATTGATTTTTGATAAGAATGTAATAAAAAATGCGACTATTTGCTTCTTTTACACATAGTCGCATTTATTTTTTTGCAAAAGTACGCTTTTTTTTTATTAAAACAATTTTTATAGACACAAATCAAAGGATAAACACATACTTTTTCTTAGGAGAATTTATGAAATTCAAAAATTAATACTATCTTATCAACATATATTATGGCACTACACAATGTAAATTCATATTTTTAACAAAGTATGGGTTGCCCTAAAATCTTCCAATGTTTTTTACTGCCAAGTAAAATTAAAAACTATCTTTGTCGGCTAATTTCAAAAAAACAACAATGATTACAATTTCTGACCTAGGGGTTCAATTTGGGAAACAAGTTCTTTTTCAAGATGTTAATTTAAAGTTTACTGCCGGAAACTGTTATGGAATTATAGGTGCAAACGGTGCCGGAAAATCCACTCTTTTAAAAATAATATCCGGAGATGAAGATGCTACTAGAGGTACTGTAAAATTAGGACATGACGAAAGACTTTCTGTTTTAAAACAAAACCATTTTGAGTTTGATGAAATTACTGTTTTAGATACAGTTCTGATGGGTCATACAGTTTTATGGGATTTGATGCAAGAAAAAAATGCTCTTTACGAAAAACCTGATTTTTCAGAAGAAGACGGACTAAAAGCTGCTGATCTTGAAGCTAAATATGCTGACATGGACGGCTGGAATGCTGAAACAGAAGCCGCTATTTTACTAAGTGGAATGAAAATTAAAGAGTCTTTGCATTATAAATTAATGAAAGAACTCAGCGGAAAAGAAAAAGTGCGAGTCTTATTAGCACAAGCACTATTTGGCAAACCTGATAATTTATTGCTCGATGAACCTACAAATGATCTTGACCTGGAAACAATAACATGGCTTGAAAATTATTTACATAAATTTGAAAATACTGTTCTTGTTGTGTCTCACGATAGATATTTTTTAGATTCAATTTCAACACATACAGTAGATATTGACTTTGGAAAAGTGCAAATTTATGGTGGAAATTATAGTTTTTGGTATGAGTCTAGTCAGCTTGCACTACGCCAACAAAAAGCTCAAAATAAGAAGGCAGAAGAGAAGAAAAAAGAACTTTTAGAATTTATAGCTCGTTTTAAAGCAAATGTTGCAAAGTCTAAGCAAACTACGAGTAGAAAAAAGATGATTGAAAAATTAAATATTGAAGACATTCAACCTTCATCTCGAAAATATCCAGGAATTATATTTAGTCCTGAACGTTTGCCGGGAAAAAGTGTTTTAGAAGTTTCAAATTTATCAAAAAGTATTGGAGGAGAAGTGTTGTTTAAAGACATTGAATTTACAATTGAAAAGGGCGATAAAATTGCTGTAATTTCAAAAGATGCAAGAGCTATGACTGCCTTTTTTGAAATTTTAAACGGAGACTCTGAGCCAGATACCGGAACATATGTTTGGGGGCAGACTGTTACAAAAGCATACCTGCCCCTAGATAATTCAAAGTTTTTTGAAGGGGAAGAAACGCTTGTAGATTGGCTTGCAAAATTCTCAAAAGATACTAGTGAAATGTATTTAAGAGGGTACTTAGGAAAAATGCTGTTTTCGGGTGAGGAGATTTACAAAAAAATAAATGTTCTTTCCGGAGGAGAGAAAATGCGATGTATGATTGCTAGAATGATACTTAAAGAAGGAAATGTTTTAATTTTAGATACACCAACAAATCATCTTGATTTGGAATCTATTCAGGCATTTAATAATAATTTAAAAACATTTAAAGGCAATATTCTAATGGCTTCTCACGACCATGAATTTATTCAATCTGTTTGTAATAGAATAATTGAGATTACACCAAACGGCATGATTGACAAACTTATGGAATACGATGAATATATTGCAAATGAGCAAGTTAAACAAAGACAATTAGAATTGTATCGTAAGTAAAATTTCATTGGATTTGTTCTTTATTTAGTTTGATTTTAGTTATAAGTAATTAATAAAAAAAGCCAATCAAAAAAGATTGGCTTTTTTATAATTATACTGAAAGCTAGATTATTCTTCGTTTTTTTCAGCTAACTTTTTCATATAATCTTCTTGAACTAATTTTGGAAGAGGCTCATATTGATGAAACTCCATTGAATAATTTGCCCGTCCACTTGTAACATTCCTCAATGTAGTTGCGTATCCAAACATTTCCATCAAAGGAACATATCCATTTAATTTTTGAGAACCTTTTCGAAATCTTCTCATTACATCAATTTTACCTCTTCTTTTATTCAAATCTCCAACTACGTTTCCAATATAATCATCTGGAGTTGTAATTTCAATTTTCATAACTGGTTCTAATAAAATTGGTTTTGCTTTTGCAAATGCTTGTTTAAACAATACAGATGCACAAGTTTGAAAAGCTCTATCAGATGAATCAACGGCATGATGACTACCATCAAGTAATACTGCTTTTACGTCCACAATTGGGAAATTAGCAAGAATACCTTTTGCCATAGTTTTCTCAAGACCTTTGCTTACAGCAGGGATTAAATCTCTTGGTATTACACCTCCTTTAATCTTATCAACAAATTCATAACCATTTCCTTGATTTGGTTCAAAACGAATAACTGCTTCTGCAAATTCTCCCTTACCTCCGGACTGTTTTGAATGTCTATACTTATGCTCTATTTCCATAGAAATAGTTTCTCTCAAAGCAACAGAAGGTTCTCCAACTACAACTTCAACTTTAAATTCGTCTTTTAATCTGTCAACAATAATTTCTAAATGTAGTTCTCCCATACCGGAAATAATTGTTTCCTCAGTTTCTTCATTATATTTTGCATGAAAAGATGGGTCTTCATTAGATAATTTTGCTAGTGCTTCTCCAAGTTTTTTTCTGTCATTTTTGTTAGCTGGGCTAATTTTTAATTCAATAACAGAAGGAGGAATTCTAATTGATTCTAATAAAATATCATCATTAACATCACATAAAGTATCACCGGTTTTTGTTACTTTCATGCCAATAAGAGCAACAATATCACCAGCTCCTGCAACAGAAATTTCTTCTCTTTCTTTTGCTCTAATTTTATAAATCCTACCAATTCTTTCTTTTTTTCTCTTTGTAGTATTCATTATTGGTGTTCCTCCTTTAATTTCACCGGAGAAAATTCTAATGAAAGTTTGTTGCCCAACATAAGGATCATTTATTAGTTTAAATGCCAAAGCAGAAAATGGTTCTTTACAAGAAGGATTTCTAGTATGAGTTTTTTCAGAATCGTGTAAATCTTGTGCAACAACTGCTCCAACATCAATAGGAGATGGCAATAAATCGATAACAGCATCTAATAATAATTCAACACCTTTGTTTTTATATGCTGCACCCGTAAAAACAGGAGTTATCATTAATTTTAATGTTGCAAATCTTGCTGCTTTCATTAATAAATCAGTTGGAATTTCCTTTTCATCAAGAAAAAGCTCCATAATTTCATCATTAAAATCTGCAAGTTTCTCAATAAGCACTTCTCTCGCTTTGTGGGTTTCTTCACGGTATTTTTCCGGAACTTCAATTTCTTTTCTTTCCTCTTCTCCAAAAACGTATGCTTTATTCTTAATAACATCAATTAAGCCAACAAAGTCTTCTTCCGAGCCCATAGGTAGTTGAAATGGCACAGCATTAGCATCAAGATATTCATTCATTTGCGAAACAACAGCATTAAAATCTGCTCCGGTTCTGTCCATTTTGTTTATAAAAGCAATTCTTGGAACTCGGTAGTTATCTGCCTGATTCCAAACAGTTTCGCTTTGCGGCTCAACCCCTCCAACTGCACAAAAAAGAGCAACCATACCATCAATTACTCTTAAAGATCGTTCCACTTCAATAGTAAAATCAACGTGTCCGGGAGTATCAATAATATTAATTTGTGAATCTTGCCAATTACAAGAAATTGCAGCAGAAGCAATTGTAATTCCCCTTTCTTGTTCTTGTTTCATAAAATCCATTGTAGCTTCACCATCGTGAACCTCTCCAACTTTACGATTTACACCCGTGTAGAATAAAATCCTCTCTGTTACTGTTGTTTTTCCAGCATCAATATGGGCAGCTATTCCTATATTTCTTAATTTTTGAAGTCTCATTTGTTTATTATTCTGTAAATAATAGTTTATATGTTATTAAACATCTTTAATTTTAAAAGTTCGCAAAGAAACGACTTTTTTTTAAAAGAGCTATAAAATAATGTATTTATTTTGTTTTTTTTTAGTTTTTTAATGTTTTTGAGTTAATTTGCAATTTTTTAAGATATTTTGTGTTTAATTAAATACTCAAAAAAGAGTTCTAAATATATTAAACTCCAAAGTATTCAGAAAAATGTAAGTATGAAAAAGATTTTTGTATTAATAATTTTATTATTCGTTTTTATAGGTTTTGGATTTTCACAAACAAAGAAAGTTCAAAATTTAATAAATAGTGATTATCAAAAAATTCATTTTGGATTTACAATTGGGCTTAATACTGCTGATTTTTATATTAGAAATTCAGACTCTTTTTTTGATACTCTTCAAATAAAAGAAGTTTACAGTATTGAGAACAAACAACAGCCAGGCTTTCATCTTGGTCCTATTTCAGATTTAAGACTTGGTAAAAATTTCAATTTAAGACTTCTAATTAATTTAACTTTTGTACAAAGAGATTTAGAATATGTTTTGTTAAAAGAAAACTCACTTGGGGAAAAGTATTTTGACAATCATACTATGAAAATTTCTTCTACATTTATTGAACTTCCTCTTTTATTGAAATATAATTCAAAAAGAATTAATAACTATAAGGTTTATGTTATAGGAGGAATTAATCCAAAAATGGATTTGGCAGTTAAAAAAAAGATACCAGAAGAAAAAATGCCAATGATTCGTTTATCTCAACCTAATATTTACGGAGAAATTGGAGCAGGAGTAGATTTTTACTTGCCTTACTTTAAGTTTTCTCCTGAATTAAAAATGGGAGTTGGTTTTAATAATATGGTTGTTCCTGACAATACTGAATATTCAAAAGCTATAAAATATCTTAGGTCAAAGATATTTATGCTATCCTTTCATTTTTCTGGCTAATAGCTCATCTTTTTATTGGAACATTTTTTATTTTTGTTTAATTATTTTTTGTGAATGATTGTGTTGTAAAGAATATTTATTTTCTTTGTAGAATAATAAATAAATACAACTCAAACTAAAATCTGAATAATTAAGAAATATGATGATCCAAGTTTTAAAGTCTAAAATTCATAGAGTAACTGTTACAGGTGCTGATTTGAATTATGTTGGAAGTATTACTATTGATGAAGCAATTATGAATGCTGCAAACCTTATTGTAGGAGAGAAAGTTCAGATTGTAAATAATAATAATGGTGAGCGTCTTGAAACTTATGTTATAAGAGGCGAAAAAAATTCAGGGAAAATAGAACTTAATGGTGCTGCTGCCAGAAAAGTTCAGCCAGGAGATGTAATAATTATATTTTCATTTGCAATGATGGATTTTGAAGATGCTAAAAAGTTTGAACCATGGGTTGTGTTTCCCGATACAGATACAAATAGACTTATTGATTAATTAAAATAAAACCTTATAAATAATTAGCACTTTCAAAATTGAAAGTGCTTTTTTTATTACTAAAACCCATTTTACACAATAAAACTTTCTATTCCATACTAAAATTCCGGTAAAATATGTTGCTCAAGAAAATAAATAACACAAACTTGATTTGATATTTATTCTTAATATATACTTTTTCTTTTCAGAATACTTTGTTAAAAACCTTTTCATGGGAACTTCTGATAATTATATACAATTGCATGGTTTGTTACCTATTTTTCGAAAAAATTTCATGAATAATACTAGATAAACAACATTTTAATAAAATAAATACAAAAAAATGCCAATATTATTAACATATAAATATATATTTTACTTCGTTTTGTTACTTTTGCTATTATTATGGCAAAAATTAAAACAGCATATATCTGTCAGAACTGTGGAAACAGAGAAGCAAAATGGATTGGACAATGTTCCGTTTGCAAAGAATGGAACACTTTTGAAGAAGAAGTTTTGGAAAAAGAAAATAGCATCCTTTCAAATTCAACTAAAAAAATTGCTGCAAAACCACAACTTATAAAAGACATTACTTTTGCTAAAGAAACTAGAATTAATACTCTTAATAATGAATTTAACAGAGTTTTAGGGGGCGGTTTAGTACTTGGGTCAATAGTTTTGATAGGAGGAGAGCCGGGAATAGGAAAATCAACATTGGCATTGCAAATTGCTGCCAATTTAAACACATATAAAACACTCTATGTTTCTGGTGAAGAAAGTTTGCAACAAATAAAACTTAGAGCAGAAAGAATTGCTTCCGGTGAAAATAATTGCTATGTATTGAGTGAAACTCGCTTAGAAGCAATTTTAAGAAATGCAGAGGCTCTTAATCCGGATATAATTGTAATTGATTCAATTCAAACAATTTCTACACAGAAAACAGACTCTTCTCCCGGAAGTGTTACCCAAATAAGAGATTGCACAACAGAAATCTTAAAATATGCAAAAGAAAACAACAAACCGGTAATTTTAATAGGACATATAAACAAAGAAGGAAACCTTGCCGGTCCAAAAGTTTTAGAACATATTGTAGATACAGTTCTTCAATTTGAAGGAGACAGAAATCATTTATACAGAATTATTAGAGCAACAAAAAACAGGTTTGGTTCAACATCTGAAATCGGCATTTTTGAAATGAACAATAAAGGACTACGAGAAGTTTCAAACCCTTCGGAAATGCTACTTTCACAAAACTCTGAAAACATGAGTGGAGTTGCTGTTTCTGCAACTATTGAAGGAATAAGACCTTTTTTAATTGAAGTTCAAGCTCTAGTAAGCACAGCTGCATATGGTACCCCTCAAAGAAGTTCTATGGGTTTCAATGTCAGGAGGTTAAATATGTTGCTTGCAGTTCTTGAAAAAAGAGCTAATTTTAAACTTGCAACAAAAGATGTGTTTTTAAATATTGCAGGAGGACTAAAAGTTGATGATCCGGGAACAGATTTATCGGTTGTTTGCTCTGTCTTATCTTCCGACATAAACATTGCTTTACCAAAGGATGTTTGTTTTGCAGGAGAAATAGGACTTTCAGGGGAAATAAGACCAGTTACACGCATTGAACAAAGGGTTGCTGAGGCAGCAAAACTAGGTTTTAAAAAAATCTATATTTCAAAATTTAACAAAAAAGGGATAAATTTTTCAAAATTTAAAATTGAAGTTTATGGAGCATCAAAAGTTGAAGAGGTTTTTAGAGCTTTATTCAAATAATTATTTTTTTTCTTGCTCAAAATATTCAAACTCTTTCCCGTTATAAATCATCAGTTTCGGAATATCATTAAATGATTTATCTCTATTAGTACCTATAAGAATACCGTCAGTACTTGTTCTTTGGATACTATCTTTTAAAAACATTTTTTTTCTTTTTGGTATATGTTTTATAAATTGAAAATCATGTTTTAAATAGCGAAAAGTTATTAAACTGCCGTATTGCTCTTTTGTATCATTTTCAATATTAAGTAAAATTAATTTTCTGTTACCGGTTTTAATATTAGTAATTATAAAAGCTGCATCTCTTTTATTATCACCATTATAGTCTCCATAACAAAAAGTATTGAACTGAGAAGTTTTATCTTCGGCAAAAATTTGCCAAATTTCTCTGTCATCATCTTTCCCATATAATTTATCTCGTTTTTCCTTAGGAATTTTTGAAGTAAAACCATTCTGCTTTAAATATTTAGAAATTGCTTTTCTATATTTTACAGAATATATTAATTCTTTTGCATTATCATTCCCAAACATGCCTTCAATTGTGTAAAAAGTTTCAGGCAAAACTAAATATTTAAAATACATATAACCCTTTTTTTCTCCTACCGAAACTTCCGCCCAATCATTATCAAATACCTTATAAACTTTTACCTCTGTTCCAAAAGAATAATGCCCGATTACGTATGCATCCATGCTCTTATCCGATCGAATATTTAACTCTTCGCTAATAATAATCATAGTTTCAGCAGACAAATCTTTTTTTATTACTTTTATAACAGGTCCTAGCAAAAGATAAACTATAAAAACAAAAGGAATAATTCCAAACAAGATTCCACTTACAAAAACTGCTTTACTTTTTAAAGATTTTTTTGATTTTTTCATTAAAAATGACTGTTAAAATTATTTTTATGGTAAATTTGCTTTGTCCAAATTACTATAATAATTTTTTACTGCAAAATTTTATTTATAAACAATAGAATAATGAGAATGAAAGTTTTGGGTTTTATCCCTATCACAAAAAATCAATTCATAATATTTGAAACAATATTCTTTTCATTCTTTTTTTTATTAACGGTTTTTTTGTTTTCATACAAATTTCCTATTTATATTGAAGACCCTGTGGTTTTATTTCATTCTAAATATTTAAAATATGTAACATTAGTACTTAGCTTTCTAGTTGTTATCGAGACTCAATATTATTTGAACAGATTTATAAGTAAACAACTTGAACTTAATGAAAAGCAAAAAAGCAAAATTGAGTTTCAGAATAAAGAAATAAAAGAACAAAATATTGAAATAACAAAAAGTATTAAATATGCAGGAAGAATACAAGAAGCAATACTTCCTTCGCAAGAAGAACTTCGCAAAAAACTAGATTATTTTATTTTATATAAACCAAAAGATATTGTAAGTGGCGATTATTATTGGTTTTCAGAAAAACACAACAAATTGGTTGTTGTTACCGCAGATTCAACAGGGCATGGTGTTCCGGGAGCCTTTATGAGTATTCTGGGAATTTCTTCATTAAATGAAATTATTAATGAAACAAAGGAATGTTTAAATTCTGACGAAATTCTTAACCGTTTAAGAAAAAGAATAATAAATTCATTAAAACACGAAAATGAAGACTTGGTTTCTGAGGCAGGAATGGATTTAGCAATAATTATTTTTGATAAAGAGCGAAAAGAAATTCAATTTTCAGGAGCAAAAAACCCGCTTTTTCTTATCAGAAATATTAATTCAGAAAAACTAAAAGCAAAAAGAACATCCAAAACAACTGTAAATGACCAATATGAGCTATACCATATAAAACCGGACAAAATGCCCATTGGTAAATACCCCATAATGAAACCTTTTTCAAAAGAAACAATTAAACTTCTTGAAAATGACACTCTTTATCTTTTTTCGGATGGTTTTATTGACCAATATGGTGGAAACTCCGGCAAAAAATTAATGACAAAAAGATTTAAAGAATTATTGCTTAAGATTCAAGATAAAAATATGGATGAACAAAAAGACACATTAAATAAAGCTTTAAATAAATGGAAAAACGATAATGACCAGACCGATGATATTATTATTTTTGGGATTAGGATTTAAAATTATTTCTTTTCTAAATCAAACTTATACTAAACCCCGTAAACCTAAAATCGTCGGTATTCCTAAATTGTCCATGCGGATTTATTCCTTGATAATGCCTTAAGAAAAAACCAATATTCCTATATGTTTTTTTTGATGTTTTAAGAACCCATCCAAAATACATATTAAATCCCCAAGCTCTAGTTTCAGAAATGTGTTCATCATAACTAAATTTTACCCTGTTTCTTGCTTCAAAAGAAAAAATATTATTCCATTTTTTTGATGCTAAAAAACCTGTTGTTCTTTGGTAGTTTACAACAAAATAATACTCTGCTGTTTTTTTGCTCTTTGGAACCGTTGCACCTTTAACTTCAAGACTATCAGCAAAATAATAACCATCTTTTATTGTCCACAAGTTTTGAATTCCGGCTTTAAAAGAGAAAACATTATCTTTTAAAGTATCAGGATCATTTATTGTTAGTGCCAAATCCCATGCTTCGTAAGAAATATTTATTCTTTTAAAATTCGGGATAGTATTATAGCCGTGTATTGCAAATTCATCGCCAATATGAGTGCTTTCGTGAAACCATGGAGTTAAATTTACAGATATATTTTTAAAGTATTTATTATTATTGAAGGGATAAGAAATAAATTTTATTTTTGACCCAAACCAATAATCTACATTTATAACAGGTGCAGATTTTTTATTAAACATATCTGTAAGAACTGTTGTTCCTGCTTGCCAACTGTACGTTAATTTATAATTCTTATTTAAGAACGACAAAAT
The DNA here is from genome assembly GCA_947311445.1 of uncultured Chlorobiota bacterium. GTDB lineage: Bacteria > Bacteroidota > Bacteroidia > Bacteroidales > JAADGE01 > JAADGE01. Next base: position 24,540 of record CAMZKV010000024.1, read on the forward strand.
ATTTATATCATATCCCAAGTGATTTTCCGTAAAAGGAGAACTAATTTCATCATTAAAATAATAATTCTCATCAATTTTATTTAAATACCCAAATTCAATTTTTATTTGGGAACTTCTTATTTCAGATATGAAATTTTTACCGTAACTAACACTTTCAAAAAAAGTAAATTGCTTTTGAGCATAAATATTTGCAGGAAAAAGCAAAATGATTAATATTTTAAATAATTTTGGCACGTAAATCGTATTTTATAAACTAGGAATGAAAAAACAAAGTTATAAATTATTTATATTATTAGTACTCTTTCTATTAAAACTTAACTATAGTTCTGCTCAAACCGAACAAGATCAAGTTTATAAGTTTACTCAAGTTCTAGATTTAATTAACAAACATTATGTTGATAGTGTAAAAAATTCAGAACTTGTTAAATCTGCAATTATTGCAAGTCTAAAAGAGCTAGACCCACATTCTGTTTATTTCGACAAAGAAGAACTTGAAGAATTGAACAGAGGATTGAAAGGTAGTTTTGTAGGAATAGGAATTACTTATGATATAATAAACGATACCGTTTTAGTGCTTTCGGTTATTGAAAATGGACCATCTGAAAATGCTGGTATTCTAGCAGGAGACAGAATTATTAAAGTTGAAAATAAGTTAATTGCCGGAACCGGTATTGATGATGATAAACTGAAAAGACTTTTAACAGGTAAGAAAAAAACAAATGTTAGTGTTTTTGTAAAACGCTACGAACAAGCTGAATTAAAGAAAATTACGATTACAAGAGATAAAATTCCTGTCAATAGCATTGATGCTGCTTATAATGTTTCTGATAAAATTACATATATAAAACTAAATCGTTTTTCTGCAACTTCTATAAAGGAATTTAAAAAAGCAACTGAAGAGCTTTCTTTTTCAAACTCAAAAAAACTAATTTTAGATTTAAGAAATAATACCGGAGGATATTTATATGTTTCAGTAAAGTTATTAGAGAACTTTCTTAAAAAAAACACTCCTGTACTTTTTACCAAAGGGGTTCATAATCCCAAAAAAGAATATAAAACACAGATAAACGGAAAGTTTCGCAATTCAAATTTAATAATTTTAATAAATGAAGCCTCAGCATCGGCTAGTGAAATTGTAAGTGGTGCAATTCAAGATATTGACAGGGGAGTTATTGTAGGCAGACGCTCATACGGAAAAGGTTTGGTTCAAAAACCATATTATTTAGTTGATGGCTCTATGATAAGGCTAACTATTGCAAAATACTATACCCCTTCCGGTAGAAACATTCAAAAGCCCTATGACAAAGGTTTTGAAAAATATAACGCTGACCTAACGAATAGATTGGACAATGGAGAAATGATGTTCAAAGATAGTATAAAACAAAACGATTCTTTAAAATTTTATACTCTAAACAGCAAGAGACTAATATATGGTGGAGGAGGAATAATGCCAGACGTTTTTGTAAAATTAGACACATCTGAATACCCTCAGTTTTATAAAGAGCATTTACAATCTCGAAAAATTAATGAATTTATACATTTGTATGTTGCATCACACAGAAAGTTTTTTAAAACTGCATTTTTAAATTTCAATGAGTATAAAAACAACTATAAAATTGATTTGCATTTTACAGAAAAACTAATTTCATATTTGTACAAAAACAATATAAAAGAAGATATTATAATTGACAAAGCAAAAATTTTAAATAATAACAGTTCAGTTAATTTACATTTGAAAGCTTTAATTGCTTATGATTTTTTTGGGGAAAACGAGTATTATAAAATAATTAACCAAAAAGACAAAGCAATTTTAAAAGCAATTGAAATATTGAATAATAAAAAAGAATATTCTAACATTTTGTATGGTAATATTATTAGAAAAAACTAAACTTATTTTAAAATTTCCCTTGAAATCACAATTTGCTGAATTTCAGAAGTTCCTTCATATATCTGTGTTAGTTTTGCCTCTCTCATAAGCCTTTCAACATGGTATTCTTTCACATAACCGTATCCTCCATGAATTTGCACTGCTTCAGTTGTAACAAACATGGCATTTTCAGCAGCAATATATTTAGCACTTGCACTTGCCAAATTATAATTTTTGTGCTGGTCTTTAAGCCAAGCAGCTTTATAAACCATATTTCTTGCAGATTCTGTTCTAATTTGCATTTCTGCAAGTTTAAAAGCAATTGCTTGGTGTTCAGAAATGAATTTTCCAAATGCTTTTCTTTCTTTTGAATACTTAATTGACAAGTCTAATGCTCCTTGCGAAATGCCTAATGCTTGTGCAGCAATGCCAATTCTTCCTCCGTTTAAAGACAACAAAGCAAGTTTAAATCCAAAGCCATCTTCTCCAATTCTGTTTTCTTTTGGAACTTTTACATCGGTAAACATAAGTGAGTGGGTATGAGAACCTCTTAATCCCATTTTGTTTTCCATTGGACCAAGTTCAAAACCTTCCCAAGATTTTTCAACAATAAAAGCATTTATACCTCTGTGTCCTTTTTCAGGATGCGTCTGAGCAATAACAATAAAATAATCTGCAATTGCTGCATTTGAAATCCAATTTTTTGTTCCATTTAGAAGATAATAATCATCCTTTTCAACTGCAGTTGTTCGTTGCTTAGTAGCATCAGAACCTGCCTCTGGTTCAGAAAGTGCAAAAGCACCTATTTTTTTTCCGCTTGCCATCGGAACTAAATATTTTTTCTTTATATATTCGCTTCCATAATGTTCTAATCCCCAATTAACCAGCGAGTTTTGTATTGACATTACAACCGACGCAGATGCATCAATTTTAGACAATTCCTCAATTGCAAGAACGTAAGAAATGGTATCCATTCCTTCTCCTCCGTATTTTGAGTCTGTCATCATTCCCATAAAACCTAAATCTTGCATTTTTTTTATCTGCTCAAGTGGTTCTATGTTATTATCATCACGTTCGATAACACCAGAGAGTAATTCTGTGCGAGCAAAATCTTTTGCTGCTTGTTTAATCATTAATTGTTCTTCGGAAAAACTGAAATCCATCTTGTTTAACTTTATTATTAAAAATACAAATATAATAATTTTAAACTAAAATAAAAAATCTACATATGTCTGAATTTCAATTTATTACAACACTTTTTTATTGTTTAGGCTTTCACAAGTACTTTTTTGAAAATTTGTTTTTTATCAAGTTCTTTAGTAAGATTGTCTAATTCTTTCCTACTAGTATAAAGCGATTTTAGAATTTCTCGTTTAGTAACTACATAAAACTCATCTATTTCAGAAAAAAGGCGATTATAATATGAAATGCCAGATTGTAAGTTATTAATGAAATTTGAAAAATATTTAATTTCTTTTTTTGTAAGATAAGTGTTTGATTCCGAAAACTTATTTTTAATGTATTTAATGTATATATTTAATTCTTTAATAAATAAATTAGGTCGTTTGGCATCGGAAAATTCTGTTTTTACATAAATGTGCTTTGTTATTTCTTCTAAAGTCATTTTTTTAGAAAAATATGCCATATTTGGACCCGGGCATACACTAACACCTTTCCCTTCTTTTTCAGTATCTAAATTATAATTTAATAAGGCAGAAGTTCCGAGTCCTACACATATGCAAGATTTTTCAAATAAAACATTTTTTCTCAGTTTAATATCTTTATCAGATAAATTTTCGTTTTCTAAATCTTTTAATTTCTTATTTAAAAATCCACGAGACGCACTACATATAGGTCTTCCAGCATATTCATTATTTAATGAAAGATACTTCTTTGGACAAGTGCTTCCCGGTTTCCCTAAATCTATTAATTTTCTTTTTTCAGCATCCTTAGTATTAGCTCTAACACTATTAAAAGGTACTCCAAGAGGAGAAATATTACTTAAATATAAATCTTTTTCTTTTGCTTCCATCAACATATTCATTGTAGCCTCATCAACAGTTGTTGCTTCCGGAACTAAAAGAAAAGGCGAACCCCAACCTACTGAATCTAAATTATAGTGATTTATTAAAAACTTGTGTTCTTCGGCTGTACCTACTCCACCTTGCGCAGTTATTTTTAATTGTAAGTTAGTATTTGGAATATTCCTGTTTTTATTAATTAATGCTTCCTTTAAAATATCATAAACCGACTGTAAAAGTTCCTCTTTGTTATTCTTAAATGAATCTAAAATTGGCCCCATAAGATGCCCGTCTGTTGCAAAAGCATGACCTCCACAATTAAGACCAGACTCAATTCTATATTCAGAGACCCAAAGACCTTTTTTTGCTAAAAACTTACCTTGAATTAAGGCAGATCGATAATCACTTACTTTCAATGCAATTTTCTTTTTTATAAAGCCTTTTTTATCCGGATAAAAATCTTCAAATTGTTCTATGTAGCTATACAATCTAGGGTTCATTCCTGCCGATAAAACAATTGTTGAAGTTAAATTACTTTTTGCATAAGCTCTTAATGCTGCGTGAGCATCATTAAATTCGGTAGGAAGTTTTATTCCTTTAATATAATTTTCTTTGTCTAGTTTGGTCATTATATTAACATCAATACTTCCTCTATGTAGGTTAAGTTTTAACCAATCTTTTATGGTTGAAAAATCGAATGTATCTAAATCAACCCCTTTAAATTTTTGTTTTATAATTGAATTTTCATCAGACAGATTTATGTATCTTTTTAGCTCAGGAATATTAACTGCATTTATAATATCTTGAAAATTCTTTTTAGATAAATCATTTATTAAATTAAGATAAGAAGTTATCCTTTTAGCTCTAAAATCACTTATCTTATTTGTTATTTCAGTATAAGTAATTTTAAATTTTTCACAATACATTTTTCTTAATTTTTCAAGAAGAATATCATCTACTAGAGAAATAACAGAATCTATCCCGTATTGAGATATTTTTAATGGAGAATCAATTGTATAGGCAATTCCCATAACAGGTATATGAAATGAATGTGTATTTTGCATTGTTTTTAATTTTTAAATTCTTAGGCAAGAATAAATTAAAAACAACAGTTTAAGAATACTGAGGGTTGAAATAAATATGAAAAGGGAAGAAAAACTGAAAATTGTGGCGAGTGGCACTTAATGTGTGGCGAGAAACACAATTATTTATAAGCAGATATTGCTTCTTTCACCTTTAAAAGGTATTGCCGAGAAACAGGCACATCCTCACCTAAAACGTTCATTTTTAAAGCATTGCCATTTTGAGTACGAATTAATTGTTCAACAAAAAGAATATTAGCAATGCTTGTTCTATGGCAACGTATAAAAAACTGTTTACCAGACAACTGTTCTTCAATATTCTTTAAGGTATTTCGAATTAATTTCTTTTCTGTTAAATTGTTTTTCAAATATGAAATTTCAATATAATTATCTGCAGATTTAACAGAAATAATATCTTTATATTTTACAGATAATCTATCCGATTTGTTATTAGATAATATTTCAATTTCTTTTTCATCTTCAATTCTTTCAAACTCCTGCAACTTATTCAATAAAAGTTTATTTTGGTCTTTCAAAAGATTAAACCCGTTTTTTAATAATTTTTGTTTATGTATAACCATTAGAATTATTAATGGCAAGAGAGAGACTAAGACTATTTTAAAAACTATGTATAAACTAAGGTAAACTGAGCCAACATATCTTAAATAAAAAGCAAAAGCTGTTGCGTTTAAAACCAATAATAAAAAACCCGGAATAAAAGGCAAATTACTTTTCAGCTCATTTATATTTAACCATTTCGGAGTGAATAAAGGAAGAACTGCCAATATAAGTCCAGATATTAAAAATGTAATAATACCATATCCGGTTATAAACAATAATCGATTTTCAAAATCTACAAAATTTAATGGGAAAGGTTGAAAAAACAATATAAACAGAAAAATACTAACTCCAACAATAAATAATTTGCTAAGTTCCTCTTTTAATGATCTTATTATATCGGTTTTGATGTTTTCCAAATTACTTTCTTTTTTTTCGCAAATGTAATTAAATATTTAATACCAAAAATTAAAAACGTCGAACAAAAACAACTTGTTCGACGTTTAAAACTAATGATTTACTATTTTATCTTTTAATAACAAAAACTTTTCCTGTAAATACGCCGTACTTATTTGTAAGTTTTACAATATAAGTTCCCGAAGCATATTTTCTGAAATTAATTCTTGCTAAGGATTCTTGTGTGTTATTAGACTGATAAACAACAGTTCCCATTGTATTAACAATTTGAACGTTCCCAATAATAGCTTCGTTTATCATTGATTTTAAATAAATATCTGTTCCGTATGAATAAATATCAACAATAGGAGTGTCATTTGAAATTTCTTCAACATCTGTTTCAACAGAGAATACTATTCTAAATCTATCATCAAATCTTCCATTTTCAGATGAAAAATTGTATGTTAACCCGCTTGAAATTTCATAAATCTTATTGTCATAAATATCTTCAAAGAAAATTTCAGTTGTTTTTCCTAAATTAAATTCAGGTATTTCAATTGTAAATACACCCGATTCAGGAGATTGAAAACCAATAGGAATTATTAATTCATCATAATATCCAGGCAAAGTATTAATTGAAGCAATTAAATTCTCAGATAATACACTATATATTTGTGGAACACTATACCAATCTCCGGGGAATAATTTAAAAGCATCATAATCTGCATCAAATTCTGAACTTGAATTTTCTAAAAATCTTACAACAGTTTCATCTGTATTTCCAATACCACTAACTTTAATTCTAATAATATCGGTTTCAGAATCTTTCCCATTTTTATAAAAATGTTGGGTTGCAGTAGTTCTTGCACTTTCAGGAGTTATTAAAGTTCCTGTTGTGCTTGCATCTAGATCTCCGGCATTTTCTTTAACTTTCACAAAATATCCTTGCATAGGAGGAATAACACTTGGGTTTGTTCCGGCTGCAATGTTTGTTCCTACTCCATTATCTTGTGCTCCGTCAGCAATTACATAGTAAGAATAATTTGCTCCGTTCCAAAAGTAAATTGAATTATACAAGTTTGTTTTTGTCCAGCCCGCATCTGCCCAATCAATATGAGCAGGGTATGGATTGCCAACAAAATTCCACCCTCTGTGAATAACATCAGGACTACTTGGAGACCCAACTACCTCAGTATTACCGGTATAAGTTAGGTTCATACTTTTGCTTCCCGTATTAAAAATACCGGAATTATTCGCACTTGTTATATTAACGGTAATATCCGAAGGACTGTAAAATCCGTATCCTTGCATTATGCTCATTTGTCCGTTTGCTTCAACCCAATCTTCTCCCGCAGCATTCCATGTGCTTCCACTCTCTACGTATGAGTAGAAATTTGGATTATATGCCGGAGCTACAGGATCAGACTTAAATCTGTCGGTATGCGTTGTTGTTGTAGGAGATGAAACATAATGATATTGACCTCCTGAAATATACAATTCAGTTTCAACCGTTGATAATCCTCCGTATGAAATTGTTCCCAAATTAATTAGCCCTGCATTTCCTGTATTATCAGAATTTAGTCTGAAAGTTCCGTTTATTGAAAATTTTCCACTTGTAGATAATGTTTTTAAAGGCATAACCTCTAATTTTGCACCAAAATCAATAGTTAAAACTCCTACTTCTGCATCAAATATACTAATAACAGGTTGGTTTGTAGGTGCAGAAGGAATTAAAGTGTTTGTTGAGGAAGTAGGAACTATTGCCATTGACCAGTTATTCAGATTATGCCAATCAGTTGAAACACTACCATTCCATTCATTAATTGCATGGAAAGGATTATTAGAATCAGTTGAGCCAAATCCACAAGCACCAAAAGTTGTAAACCTTGCACCGGATTTTATAGCATCATTTGCTAAAATTGTAGGTGCAGGACTACCTTGAAGCCTATCCTCCCAGTCTGTTCCTGTATATTCGGCAGTAGTTAGCGTTGTCAAATTGTCTATTCCGGACTCAGCACCATCTTCCCAGTAAAATGTAACAAAAGGTCCATCTCCTGCACCAACAGTTCTGTGTAATGTCCAGTGTTCATATCCGCTTACATGGTCAAGTGTTGGATTTACAACTGTTAAGTCAGAATAAGGAGATTCAAAATATTGAGCCAGATAAGTTCCTGCACTTGACAAGTCAGAAATACCGAGTCTTGCAAATTTTAAACCGTCTCCAATTGGAAATACAAAATTAGCACTTCCTTCTTTTGCCATTGGTCCATTTATGTAACTTGCGTTTGAATTTCCCCCTGTCAAGACTATATTTGTACCCGCTGTAAGTAATTGTGTTGCAGTTGTTTCAATTATCCCATCTGTCATATTTAAACTATTACCCGTAAGGTTTAAATTTGTTTGCAATATTATTTGCGGAAACGTTCCTGAAGTATTATTAACATTTAAATTATTAAAAGTTTCAGTCCCATAGTTTGAGATAAGTTGAGTACTTGTTCCTATTAAATTAATAGTTCCTGTTGAAGGGTTAAATACTCCCTTATTATCCCAATTACCCACTATACTTAAAGTACGGTGTAGTCCTCCATTAAGTGCAGAGCCTGTATTAATTACAATATCATTTTCTATTGTAAAATCCGAAGTTAAAGTTTTGTTAAGAGTACCTGCACAAGTAAGATCATACACATTACCTGTTCCTGTATTTGATAAATTTTGGTTTCCTCCATCTAAAACAATTATACCATCGCCATGGTTAAATTCTCCTGTGTTTGTAAAATTTCCTCCAACATATAATGTATCTGTTGGATTTGAAACGGTAAAAACACCTGATGTTATATCAAAATCTCCATCTATATTAAGAGATGATCCTGTCATGTATTCTGCAGATCCTGTCGAATTAATTTCAAAATGATAAAAGCTTGTATTACCTGCAATTGTTAAAAGTTTTCCGGCAGGAGCATCAAAAATAACTCTTGAGTTTCCTCCATGATTAAATATTCCGTCAATTGCCCACATATCTGCCACATTTATTGTTGTTGAAGACCCTGCTCCAATTATAAGTTTTCCACCAGAAACAACAATTACAGTATTATCAACATCTAAATTTTTATTATTATTAATTGTAACAAAACCTCCATCTTCAATTTTAAGATCGTAACAAGTTCCATCGGCACCACTTCCTAATATTGGGTCGTTTCCACTTCCTCCGTTCGCAATAGAAACATCAGGTATTAGGGCAATCCCGAGTGATGTTGGAACAGCGTGAAAAGAAGGATCAACAATTGCAGGAACATCCCAATTTGTTGCCACATTCCAATCCGTATCTGTGTTTCCTGTCCAAACATATTGTTCGTGTGTAAAATCCCATACAATTCGTCCTGTTCTCTCTCCATTTGCAGGATTATCATCTTCATAATTATAGCCGGAGAGCAAACCTAATGCATCTATAAATTCTATAACACCATTTCCAATTTTTCTTTTAACATTTGCAGATGCTCCATTATGGAAATACATTCCTGTTATTTTAATTGTATCAACACCTAAATCATTTTGTACCCACAGATACTGACCTGGTGATGTTCCTTCTCCCCAAACACCATTAGAAAAATTGTTTGTAGCATCAATTGTTGCTCCTGCTTTTATTCTAATTCCATTTGTGTTTGTATGTTTTACATTATAAAATTTAGCTTGAATTGTTCCTCCTGAATTAACATTAAATCCATAAGTTCCAGATTGAGACTGTATGTATGCAGGATTATCAATATCAGATCCTACTGCAATAAACTCGCCTCCGTTATTAATTTCAACAGAAGAATTATTTGCAGGTTTTAAAACAGCGTTTTCATTTATATTAATGTTTCCTCCTACAACTGTAAGCACATCTGTTCCTCCATCACCCATATTAAATGTTCTGCTATTTAAATTAAAAGTCCCAGAATTAATATTCATATTATGCTTAATGCTTAAATCATTATCAGTTAATGTTACATCTGAATTTGCATTAATATCAATATTATAATATGAAGAAGTGCCAGGATTAAACAACTGATTTGCACCAGTTCCTGCAAGTATAACTTTACTGTTTTGAGAAGTAAAAATATCATTATTTATAAAATTACCTTTTACAGTTAATAAGCGATTATTTGCAGCCATATCAAATGTTCCGTTTTTAATAATAAAATTATTATTTACTATTGTGTTTCTTGAAATTTGAATGACTGATTCTGAGTTTACGTGTAAATTATAAAAATAATTATAGCTATTGTCTACAGATTTAATTCCGAAAGGAGAATTTAAAATAACAGTTCCTGTCCCTGCTGTAAACATTCCTATATTATTCCAATTTCCTCCAACTGCTAGAGTATCTAAGCCTGTAATCATTTTAATTGTTCCTGCAAAATCTACATCTAAGGCAACAATAAGAGTTGTATCTGTAGCAGCATTTGTGTTTAGTGTTAAAATAGCATTTTCTTGCACATTAATAGTTTTTGCTACAGCTCCATCCACATCAATAATTGGTTGATTTGTACGAGGTCCTATTAATACATTATCAGATATTAAAGGTATTCTGTCAGGTCCGGCTGTTACCTCCCAATTCCCAATTTTGTACCAATCATTGTCCACATTTCCTGTCCACATAACAAATGGTGGGGATATCCAATTAATAAGATTATTTGGATCATTATCATAGTCTTCTCCTGCAAACTCTCCTGAATAATCTTTAAAATCTAAAACACCTCCTACAGAAAGAGATTTAGTAACATTACTTGCTCCTCCATTAGGATTATGTGGAAATGAAACCTCTAAAATAGGATTAGCACCTGCTTCTGTGAAACTTTGATTATTTTCTATTCTTAAACAAGTTCCTCCATTAGCCGAGTTTGAAAAAGTTCCGTAACTAAAATTATAATTAGTATTAATAATACCACCATCTTTAACATAAATACCTGCTTCTGCCATATATTCAAACAAATAATTTGCAGCACTAATACTTCCTCCACTTTCAACATTAAAATAATATCTTCCGTTATAATTAGTTACTGTTGCAATATTTGAAGCATCTCCAACTACAATCATTTCCCCTCCTGAATTTACTTTTAAGGTTCCGTAGTTAGGAAGCTGTAAAACTCCACCAGCACCAATATCATAAGTTCCTGATATTTCTTGAACTTCTCCATAATTTCCTAATCTTACAAGATTTCCGTTTCCATTAAATGTTCCTGCCATTAAATTATAAAGACCATTCATTTGTAAATCATCTTGTAATTCATAAGTTGCTCCTGAGTTTATTGTTAAATTATTCAAAATAGAACCATTCATTTGTAAGTTAGAAGTTCCTGATGTTTTATTAAGATAGTATGTTCCTGATGCAGCAAAAGTTCCTGATAAGGCTGACATATCACCACCTACATACATAATTCTACTATTATAAAGCCTCCCACTTATTACTCTTAGGTTATTTTGAACCGTTATATCTGTATAATGTGTACGAACATCACCTACTCCTTTATTTATAGTTAATTTATAAAATGGGTTTGTATTTTTACTCTCTTCATAAATAAACATGTATGAAATATCATCATTTCCATCAAAAATAACCTCTCCTTCATGAGGAATAAATGTTGCTCCATTTTGATTATACCAATGCCCTTCTAAATTTATTCTGTAGTTATTTGCAGTAACATCTAATGTTGCATCATCATAAAAATATAAAATACCATCAATATCAAGGTGTCCTCCTGCAGTTTTTACGCTGTTGTTAAGATAAAGTCTTCCATAAGTAATTGGAACAGGAGCAATTGTTTGTGCCATTGTACCATCGTACATTGAATAACTATTTTCATGAAAATTGTATAGGCTAAATCCTATTGGAAAATTATTAGCTCCTCTTACATATACTCTTCTATTGTCAGTCATAGAAAATATCCCTGTTCCTGAAGTATTTGTAATTTGATTATCATTAAGCATTAAGTACATATTTGGTGCTACTATTGTTAAATCACCTGTCATATCCACGTCTTCCTCTATACCTACAATTCCATTATTTTTTAATAGAAGTGTATTAAATTTTGATGCTCTTATATATTGATGTCCTTCTCTATCAAACTCAATAGTTCCTGTTCCAGTGTATGCTCCTGTTCCTATCCAACGGTTACCGGAGAAAGTGTGAGTAAAACCACCGTCATCAAACCCTCCTGTTGCCTCAATTGTTACATTATTATTCATATCAATAGGATTTCCTCCTACTAAAGTTCCATTTTCAACTATTAAATTACCATTAATTACACAAGTTCCTCCTGTTGTTTTATTTCCTGAACCATCAATTGTTACTGCCCACAAGTCGGCATTATTAATTGTTTGAGCTGCTCCATCAAAAAATACTGTTCCATGAATTGTATTATCATAATTTCCTCCTGCGTTTGAATAGTCCCCTTTTATATAAAGTCTATAATTGTTTGCAATTGGTTGAACTGTACCTAAACTAATTAAAAAATTATCATCAACAAATATTTCATTTCTGTTTAGCATAAAAGAAGCTCCTCCGTTAAAAGTAATATTACCAAACTCAGAGTCTCTAGGGTCTATTGATATACTCCCGCTACCAGCATTAAAAATAACTGTTCCGTCTCCGTGCACAAAAAGAGCATTTTGACTTCTTGTCCAATTTCCTGTTACAGTTACTGAACTTCCGGAATTATCAACAGCCATAATTGCAACGCTACTCCCTGTTCCAACATACACATCGCCACTTACACTTAAATCATTTCCATTTTTTAAAGTAAGAAAACCATTAGTAATTTGTAAATTCTTACAGACCGCTCCTCCTGCATCAATTTCTGGATTATTGGGTCTTAAAGGAATAATTGCGTTTTTAGAATTATTAGGAATTCCGACAGGACTCCAATTATTAGAGTTAAACCAGTCTGTACTAACACTACCTGTCCAATATATTTCTGACGAAGGTTTCCAGGTTATATCACCAGGATTTACAACTGCAACAGGATCTGCTTCAAAAATTTCACCTGCTAAAAGTCCGCTTACTGTGCTAGCAAAATTTATTTTTCCGTTTCCAAGTCCCGTGTCTCTTTTAACATTAAAATGGGTTGATTGAGTAGGAGTTCCGTTATAGATGAAAGTAACATTTCTTATTGAATCTGTTACAGTAGCATTACAATATAAATATGTTCCTCCTCCTGTATTTAATTCAGACCATGTTCCGTCAGAAAAATTATTTGTTGCATCAACTGTTGCATTTGCATCAACATAGAAGCCTTCATTTGATAAGTATTTCATTAGATAATACTTCGCATGAACTTTACCTCCGCTATTGATATTTATATCTATTCGATGTATGTTTGAGTTCCAATCAGTAGAACTAACTGTTGCATTATTACCATTTACTCCTACTATTTTTAAAGTTCCTGTTACATCTAAAATTGGGTTGTTTTGGTCTCGGCAACTAAAAATTAAAGAAGCTCCTGCATCAACATCTAGTGTCCCTCCTGTTTGTATATAATGATGTTCTGCTAATGGTTCAACCGGGTCATTTGGGTCGTCGTTTCCTAATCTTAAAATATTTCCACTTAAATCAAGTGTGGCATTTGAACCAATTGTCATATCTTCATAAAAACGAGTTTCTTCTGTTAATGTGTAAACACGTGAGTTAGTTTGAGCTTGATTAAATGTAACAAAATCAAAACTTCCTAATCCTTGTTTTATTATTTTTGCGTCAGTATTATTACTTTCGAATGCAAATGTATTTCCCCATGCGTACAAATAACCATCATTAGTAAAGTTCCCTGTCATTGTAACATTGTATGTAGGAGTTGTTGTTTCCGCATTTTGAGAACAACGAAGTTGTGTTCCTTCTTCAATATTCAAATTATCAATATTAATTGCTCCTTCTAAATAACGAAGTCTTGTCCATTGATCATATTTTCTAAAAGTAACATCTTGACATGTCATTGCGAGCAAATATTGTGTTCCGTTTCTGTCAAAAATAAAATTTGCGTTTGTAGTTTCCCAATTTCCTGAATTTAATGTAATTCTTTCTGAAGCAATATTATGGGTAAGGTCGTCTGCTGCACTTCCCATATTAACATTTGCATCAATTATAAATAAACCATTATTAACATTAATCCCATTTGTTACAAATGTTTTTTGAGCATTCGTGAAATTTACTGAGTAGAAATTATTATCAGCACCTGGATTTATTGTTTGGGCTAATGCACCATTAAAGTTTACAACATATGCTGTATGATTAAATATTCCATTGTTTACCCAGTTTGCTCCATTAAAGTCTAATCTTCTTGGCAAGTAAACTGTTACTCCTGCATCAATAGTAAAATTTCCTGCAACATTATACCAATCATCTCCGCCATTATATAAAGATTTTTGTCCACTTCCTGAAAAAACGACATTGTTCATATCAAATACTGTTGCACCTGTTCCTGCATCATATAAACGCTGGTCTACTCCATCAAATGTCATAGTAGTTCCATTTGTTGGTGCATATTTTCTAATATCAATAGTTGCTCCTGCAATATTAATATTATACCCTGCATCAACTAATGTTGGTTCATTTAGCATTCTTAAATCGCCCTCAACATCAAGATTTCCATCGAGAGTCATATCAATTTCAGCATGCGTCCATAAATATAAGTTCCCATAATTTGGTACTGAATATATTTCTTGGTCTCCAACTGTTCCTCTAAGATAAACTCTACTGTCTTTATGAAGGTTATATGTTGAAAAATTAACAGGAAATGCTTTACCTTTTGATGCTAAGTTATATGAATTTACATAGGCAGTAGGGGCAAGTGTAAATGTTTTTCCTGCACCTGTTGAAGTTATATTTACAGTATCTTGCCACAAGTATGTATCTTCCAGAATTGACATATCGCCTGTTATATCTAGGTCTTGATGAACAACTCTAAAATACCCTGTATTTCTTTTAATTACATTGTTAAAATTTGTAATATCTGCATCTACAGTAAAAGAATTTCCAAAATGATTTAATGTTCCGTTTGCTCCCCAATTTATTTGTATTCCTCCGGTTGCCAAACTTAAAGTTCCCCAAAGATTAATAGTGTGATTATCAACATTTAGTGTCGTTTCATTATCGTAAATATAAAGGTTTCCGTTTACGGTAATGTCTCCGGATAATATTTTTGTTGTAGGATTTCCAGCATTTATTCTTCTTAGCATTAAATTATAATATGTTGTAGGATAAACTGTTTGGTTAATATTTGCGTAATAGTCAACTGTTCCACCTGATAGATTAATAGTTTCAAAATTTTGAGGAAAATTATTTGGTCCATTAACATAAATACGTCCAGCACTCATACTTATTGTATTTGATGCTCCTGCACCATCTATTGTAGTTCCATTAAGAATATACAAAGATGCACTTGTAATTGTAAGGTTTCCGTTTATTATAATATTATTTCTTGTAACTTTTTGTTGTGTTCCTGAAATAATAATATCATTAAATGTTGTTTGTTGTCCTGAGCTAATATCTTGTCCTGAGTGTTCTCCATCAAAAATTACCAAACCAGCGCCTGTTTGTGTAAAACCAGTGTTACCAACATTATTTATCCAATCATCTCCGATGTATATAATGTTTGTGCCACCATCAAATACTGTCCCTGTACCTATTGTAAGGTCATTATTAATATCAATATTTGCTGTTGCAGTTTTTGTTCCAGAGTTACTAGTGATAAAATTATAAAATTCTCCTCCATTAATGTTTTGGTTTACTCCATCGAAATTAACAGTACTTGTTCCAACATTAAAGACTGTACCGCCGGATTTTGTCCAGTTTCCTGCAACAGTTATTGTATTTGTCCCTGCGTTTAAAGTTCCGCCTTGTAATTCAACATTCCCGTTTATATCAAGAGAAGAACTTATAACATTTGTTCCTCCGGTTCCATTAATAACAAAATTATTGAAAAAATCAGCTGGCTTTGCTGTTATAGTATGAGTTCCTGTTACAGGGTTAAATTCAACTGTTGCAGCATTAGGATTAAAAGTTCCTTCATTTGACCATGAGCCGCCAAGAGTTATTTTATCTCCGCCGTTTGTTTGGGTTAATGTGGAATTTGCTCCTATTGTAATATCTTCAAGGACTACTAATTCTTGACCATTAAGTGTTAAAGATATAGCATTTGCTCCTGAATTTATTATTAATTGATTAGTTTCACTACGTTGTTCTTTTTTTTCGCCCCCTTCTTTTTCTTTATGGAGCTTGCGGAATAAAGAAAAAGAAGGGGGCGA
>CAMZKV010000025.1 GCA_947311445.1 uncultured Chlorobiota bacterium
ACTTACCGACCGTACGGTTTTTGATAATTTGAAGTTTGTATTGGAAGCATCGGGCGAAAAATCGAAATCAATAATAAAAGAAAAAATAAAAAAAATGTTATTAACTGTGGGTTTAGAAGGGAAAGAAAACCGTATGCCTTTTGAGTTATCCGGAGGCGAGCAACAAAGTGTCGGAATTGCCAGAGCAATGATAAATAACCCTTTGCTTATTTTAGCCGATGAGCCAACAGGAAATTTGGATGAAAAAAGTTCGGATAATATAATGGAACTTTTAATACAAGCCTCAAAGAAAGGAACAACAATTTTAATGGCAACCCATGATTTTAATTTAATTAAAAAATTTCCTGCAAAAGTATTCAATGTGGAAGAAAACAACTTCATAATGAAATAGTTAAAATGTTTTTTAATGTGAATTCAAATATAATTTTGTTTTTTATATTGTTGTATATTAGATAAATAGTGTTTTTTTTTAAGAATTTAATAAAAAAAATGTTTCATAATTTTATTTATAATAAGGAATGATATATATTTGCAGTTCTAAAATGATGTTAATTAAATTGATAACAATAAAAATACTAAAAAATGACAAAAGCTGACTTAGTAAATGAAATATCAAAACAAACAGGTATTGAAAAAGTAGCTGTGAGAAAAACAGTTGAATCCTTTATGGAAAATATTAAGAGTTCTTTAAAGAATAATGATAATGTTTATTTAAGAGGATTTGGTAGTTTTATTGTTAAAAAAAGAGCGGAAAAAACTGCAAGGAATATTTCAAAAAATACCACAATTATTATTCCTGAACATTTCATTCCAGCTTTCAAACCTTCAAAGTCTTTTGTCGAAAAAATTAAAAGTAACGTAAAATCTTAATTTATTAATAAACTATAACAGAATTAGCTATGCCAAGCGGAAAGAAAAGAAAAAGAGCAAAAATGTCAACTCACAAACGGAAAAAACGTTTAAGAAAAAACAGACATAAGAAAAAGAAATAATTTTTTTTGTCTGTAAAAGATATAAGGAAAAGAGCCGTAAGGCTCTTTTTAGTTTATAAATGAAATAATTGAGAAAGACTAAAAGTGAGTAATGAATTAATCATAAATGTCTCAAATAGAGATATATCAATTGCATATACCGAAGATAAAAAACTTGTAGAACTTCATAAAGAAAAAAGTTCTGATAAATTTACTGTTGGCGATATATATTTGGCAAAAGTAAAAAAAGTTATGAATGGGCTTAATGCTGCTTTTGTTGATGTTGGTTATAAAAAAGATGCATTCCTACATTATTTTGATTTAGGACCACAGTTTAATTCTCAACAAAAATTTATTTCACAATCTTTAATTAACAAGCAACAAACTGATAAACTTCAAAACTTTAAACTTCAAAAAGATATTAATAAATATGGAAAAATATCGGAAGTATTAAAAGGAGGTCAAATAATACTAGTTCAAATTGCAAAAGAACCTATTTCTACAAAAGGTCCAAGATTAAGTTCGGAAATTTCAATAGCAGGTAGAAATCTTGTTTTAATACCGTTTTCAAATACAGTATCAATTTCAAAAAAAATTGTTTCTGACGAAGAACGTAAAAGATTAAAAAGATTAATTCAAAGTATAAAGCCAGATAATTTTGGTGTAATTGTAAGAACAGTTGCAAAAAATAGGAGAGTTGCAGTTCTAGATGAAGAATTAAGAGCTTTAATTTATAAATGGGAAAAAACAATTGAAAAACTTAAAGGATTAGAGCCACCTTCAGTAGCCATGGATGAATTAAATAAGCCTGCTGCTTTGTTAAGAGATATACTAAGTAGCTCATTTACAGATATACATATTGATAATGAAGCAATATACACTCAAGTAAAAAGTTATATTGCAGGTATTTTTCCAGATAAAGAAAAAATTGTAAAGTTTTATAATAAAAGAACTCCTATTTTTGATTATTTTGGAATAAGTAAACAAATAAAAGCTGCATTTGGAAAAACTGTTACAATTCAAAGTGGAGCATATCTAATTATTGAAGAAACAGAAGCTCTCACAGTTATTGATGTTAATAGCGGCAATCGTTCTAAAAAAGCATCAGATCAAGAAACAAATGCTGTTGAAGTAAATCTAATTTCTGCGAAGGAAATTGCCCGACAATTAAGACTTAGAGATATTGGAGGAATAATTGTTGTTGATTTTATTGATATGCATTCTTTTGATAATAGGAAGAAATTGTATCAATATATGAAAGAATGCATGAATGCAGACAGAACAAAACATAGCATTTTGCCACTAAGCAAATTTGGACTTATGCAAATTACAAGACAAAGAGTTAGACCTGCTACAGATATTGAAACAAAAGAAACTTGCCCTACTTGTGAAGGAACAGGCGATATTACTCCAAGCATTCTTTTTATTGATGAAGTTGAAAATCATCTTCAATATATGATTGAAAAATACGATGGAAGAATAGATTTACATATACATCCTTATCTTGCAGGATATTTAAAACAAGGATTCTTTTCTAAACACAAAAAGTGGCAACTAAAATATAAAAGGAAAATTAATATAGTTCCTGTTGTAACATATAGTTTTTTAGAATATAAATTTTATAACAAAAATGGAGATATGTTAAAAGTATAAAAAAAGTCATCTGAAAAGATGACTTTTTTATACTAATTTTTTTAATAAGGGGTATTCAGGAAATAATAACACTTTCATAATAAGTGTATTATAAAGAATGAAAACTTAATATTACTCCGTTTTGCATAAGATATCGCTTATTTCGAGGTAATTGTTTTTTGCTTTTTACTTTTAGCTTCGCTGAGGCACTTCGTGGTTGTCTTGACACAAAAGTGACAAAAAGTCAAGATTGACAATAATTTTTGTAAATTTTTACAAAACACTTCACTAAACAAAATTAAAGTTTCTGTGTTTATTTACACAAATTTTTGGAAACTACAAATAATTGTGTTACAATATAATAAGATACAAAATGAAAGCCGAAACCAATTTTGTTTTTAACGTTTCGAATTTTGAAAATTTATCAAAAATTCTTGTAGGTCTTTTCGGCAGTTTGCAAAGTTCCGAAAAAAATAAAAAATTCCATGTTTCCCAAAAGTCCCTAATAATATTTACTATCCAAAATATTTATAATTAGCAATTTTTCATCTACTATCCCAATCTTACATTTATTGTAATAGACTATCTTATAGTAAATTAATATAAAAACACCTTTACTGAAAAAAGAGGAAGACCTGAATGCACCTATGTAATAAAATTCAAGTCTTCACAGCTTATTATATATTCTGCAAAATTAAATATTAATGTGTAGTTAACGGATAGTTTGCCATTAAACTATTAACTCTTTTTCTAATATTTAGTATAACTCCCTCATTATCATGATTTAAGATTACCTCATCAATCATTTCAACAATAACTGGCATAAAATCTTCTTTAACCCCCCTTGTTGTAATTGCAGGAGTTCCGACTCTTATTCCAGATGCCTGAAATGGTGAACGAGTATCAAAAGGAACCATATTTTTATTTAAAGTAATATCTGCTTTTTCAAGAGCTTTTTCAACAATCTTTCCACTTGTTTCAGGAACTTTTGTTCTTAAATCAATAAGCATAGAGTGATTATCTGTGCCTCCGGAAATAACTTTGTATCCTCTCTTTACAAATGCGTCAGCTAATGCTTTAGAATTTTTTATAACTTGTTTTTGGTATTCTTTAAATTCATCGGTTAAAGCCTCTCCAAAAGCAACAGCTTTTGCTGCAATTATATGCTCCAAGGGACCTCCCTGAGTTCCTGGGAATACTCCTGAGTCAAGTACAGCAGACATCATTCTTGTTTTTCCTTTTGGAGTCTTCTTGCCCATTGGATTTTCAAAATCTTTTCCCATTAAAATCATTCCTCCTCTTGGTCCTCTAAGCGTTTTATGAGTAGTTGTTGTTAAGATATGGCAATATTCAATCGGATTATTTAAAAGTCCCGCTGCAATTAAACCTGCCGGATGAGAAATGTCAAACATCAATAATGCACCAATTTTGTCTGCAATATTTCTCATTTTTGCATAATCCCAATCTCGTGAATAAGCAGAAGCTCCTCCAATTATTAATTTTGGTTTTTCTTTTAATGCAAGTTCTTCCATTTCTTCATAATCAACTCTTCCTGTTTCCTCTTTTACATTATAAGAAATTGCATTGTACAATATTCCTGAAAAGTTTACAAAAGAACCATGTGTTAAATGCCCACCATGAGATAGGTTGAAACCCATAAAAGTATCTCCTGCATTTAAAACTGCTAACATAACAGCAGCATTTGCTTGTGCTCCTGAATGTGGTTGAACATTTGCCCATTCTGCACCAAATAACTTTTTTGCTCTATCAATAGCAAGTTGCTCAGTTTGGTCAACTATCTGACATCCGCCGTAATATCTTTTCCCAGGATAGCCTTCTGCATATTTATTAGTTAAAGGAGACCCCATAGCTTCCATAACTTGCTTACTCACAAAGTTTTCAGATGCAATAAGCTCAATTCCTCTTTTTTGCCTGTTGTGTTCCTCTTCAATAAGCTCAAAAATTATATTATCTCTTTTCATGTGTTTAATTTTATTGATATTAAATAAATTGTTTGTGTATTTATATTTACAATAATTGTTTTGCTCTGCACATAGGAAAACTTGCTTAGTTATGCAATTAGTTGATATGTAATATTACAGTCAAGTACTTGGGTTTCAAAATCCTAGTTATTGCTGTTTCATGAATTATATGTTTTAATTCTATTTTAAAATAATAACTAAGAACAAAAGTTCCACAAATGTAAAAATCTAATTTAAATTATCTAATCTTAATTTGTCTTTTTTTGTCATTTTTGAAACTACTAAATCATAAGATTCATCTATCCATTCTTTAAGCTCTCTGTTTGGAATTGAACCATCAATATTAATAGTGTTCCAATGTTTCTTATTCATATGAAACCCTGGATTTACAGCCTCATATTTTTCTCTAAGCAAAATTGCTTTTTCAGGATTACATTTTAAATTTAAACTAAAATCATTTTCTAAATTTGTTAGAGCAAACATTTTATCTAATACCTTTAATACTAAGGTTGTTTCGTTAAAAGGAAATGATTCGCTCACTCCTTTTTTTAAGATACAATAATTTCTAAAAGATTCAATATTCATAAAACAAATAGTTTAATTTGATAATAAAATTTACTGCAATTTACAATATTTTTAATTATTTTAAGTTATTAATGTGTATTGATTTTCCTTAATATTTGGAATTTTATAAAAAAAATTTATTAAAAAGAAAAAAACTATTATCTTTGGGCTGAGTTTCAAAAATTAATCTAATAATTTAATATTAATATAATGAAAAAATTACTTTCTTTATTCGCTATCATTCTGTTTTTTGGCAGTTTGGCTATAACGTCTTGCAATTCAAGTAGTACTGTATGCCCAGCATATCCTCCGTCTGTTTATCACGGTGATGCAAATATACAAAATGCAGATATTGAAACCGCAACAGTTGTTGATGAAAAAAATTTATAAAAAAATATTTTAAATAATTTTTCTGATAAAGTTTGTAAATTTGTTTTTACAAACTTTATTTATTTAAATATCTTGATGAAAAAAATCTTTCTAATATTATTTTCTTTTGCCTATTCAGTTCTGTTGTTTTCTCAAGGAGAAATTGATACTGAACATAAAATACTATTTAGAAATGAAAAGAGTTTTGCTCTTTCTTTAAATTCTAATGGATACGGTATTGGCTACAGATATGGAAAACGAATTAATGCCAAGAAAAAAATATTATTCGAAGGAGATTTTAATATTGTTAAACATCAAAAAGAGAAAAAAAGAACAAATGAATATTCTTTAAACTTATTTACATTTGTTTATGGAAAAAAAAATTCAGCTTTTAATACAAGAATTGCAATAGGCAGGCACCATGAGATATATAAAAAATTTGACAGAAATAGTGTTTCTGTAAGATGGTTTTATCTTGGTGGTTTTTCTGCAATATTCTTAAAACCAATATATTATGAAATTAAATATGATACAACCGATGTTATAATCACAAAAACTTTCGATAAAGATATAAATTGGTGGTATATAGTTGGCAAAAAACCCTTTTACTACGGATTAGAAAAAATTTCAATTATTCCCGGAGCATACATAAAAACAGGTTTTTCTTTTGAGTTTAGCAAAAAAGATAAAAAACTTAAAATGTTCGAAGTTGGACTTACTCTTGATGCTTATCCTAAACCAGTTAAGATTATGGAAACTGAGAATAATCTTATGTTTTTTCCTGTCGTATATTTTTCTTATAGATTTGGAAGAGTACAAAGTGGATATTATTTGAAAGAACAAGACGAAGGAACATACAAGCCCTAGTTTATTTACTAAAATCTTTCCTTATTTATTCTTAAATTAAACAAATCTTATCATAAAAATTATAATTTTGTTTTCTTAAAATTGTAAAAACTAAATGATATGATTAATCAACAATTACTTAATCCTCAAAGTATCGCAATTATTGGGGGTTCCGAGGATGTACATAAACCCGGAGGCAAAGTTTTGTACAATATTATAAAAGGCAATTATAAAGGCAATTTATATGTTGCAAACCCAAAACAAAATGAAGTTCAAGGAATAAAATCATATAAAGATTTGAATAATTTGCCTGAAACTGATTTAGCTATTATAGCAATAGCTGCAAAATTTTGTGTACAAACTATAAAAATACTTGCTGAAAGCAAAAAGACCAAAGCATTTATTATTTTGTCGGCAGGTTTTAGCGAAACAAATGAAGAAGGTGCAAAGATTGAACAAGAAATAGTTGAAATTATCAATAAAAATAATGGAGTTTTAATAGGACCTAACGGAATAGGAGTTTTAACACCTAATTATCATGGGGTTTTTACTTCTCCAATCCCAAAATTAGACTCGCAAGGGGTAGATTTTATTTCCGGAAGTGGTGCAACAGCAGTTTTTATTATGGAACTTGGTATTCCTAACGGATTAACTTTTGCAAGTGTATATTCTGTAGGAAATTCTGCTCAAACAGGCGTTGAAGAAGTGCTTGAATATATGGACAATAACTACCAAGAAGGCGTTAGTCCTAATGTGAAACTTCTGTACTTGGAGCAAATAAATAAGCCGAGAAAATTGCTTAAACATGCAAGTTCTTTAATTAGAAAAGGTTGTAAAATTGCTGCGGTTAAAGCAGGTAGTTCTTCTGCTGGAAGTCGTGCAGCATCCTCTCACACAGGTGCTTTGGCAAGTTCTGATGTTGCAGTTGATGCCCTTTTCAAAAAAGCAGGAATAGTTCGTTGCTATGGAAGGCAAGAACTTATAACTGTTGCTTCGGTTTTTATGCAAAAAGAACTTAAAGGAAAAAATATTGGTATTATTACTCATGCCGGAGGTCCAGCTGTTATGCTTACCGATTCACTTGAAAAAGGTGGTTTAAATATTCCTCAACTTAAAGAAAAAAAAGCAGTTAAACTTCTTGAAAAACTTTTTCCGGGCTCGTCAGTTGCAAATCCAATAGACTTTTTGGCGACAGGAACAGCAGAACAACTTTCTGATATTATTGATTTTTGCGAAAATGAATTAGATGAAGTTGATGGAATAGCTGTAATATTTGGAACTCCCGGTTTAAGCAGAGTTTTTGATGCTTATGATGTTATTAATAAGAAAATTAAAACTTGCAGTAAACCTATTTATCCAATACTTCCTTCAATAAACGAAGCAAAAGAAGAAATTGAAGATTACATATCAAAAGGAAATGTGTTTTTTCCAGAAGAAGTTTTTCTTGGAAATGCTTTGGCAAAGGTTTATTATACTGATAAGCCAAGAAATGAAAATGTTATTCTTCCAAAAATTAACACAAAAGAAATAAGAAATATTATTGAAACTTCTGAAAACGGGTATTTAAGTCCTGATAAAGTTCAAAACATACTTGATGCAGCAGGAATAAACAGAGCAAAAGAATATGTTTCTGAAACTTTAGAAAATGCTTTGCAAAATGTTAAAGAAATTAGTTTTCCTATTGTAATGAAAGTTGTTGGTCCGGTTCATAAATCTGATGTTGGAGGCGTTGTATTGAATGTGAAAAATGAAGAGCAATTAATTGCAGAATATAATAGAATGATAAAAATAAAAGATACAACAGCAATTTTAATGCAACCAATGTTAAGTGGAACTGAACTTTTCGCTGGTGCAAAATATGAAGATAAATTCGGGCATCTTGTTCTTGCCGGAATGGGAGGAATTTTTATTGAAGTTTTAAAAGATGTTTCGTCTTCATTATCGCCTGTAAGCCAGTACGATGCTATAAAAATGATAAAATCTTTAAAATCTTATAAACTTATTGAAGGAACTAGAGGAAAAGATGGCATAAATCAAGAAAAATTTGTTGATGCAATTGTAAAATTGTCCGCTCTTTTAGAAGCAGCACCGGAAATTAAGGAAATGGACTTAAATCCATTACTTGGAACTTCCGAAGATGTTATTGCAGTTGATGCTAGAATTAGAATTGAGAAATAATCGCTAGATTTTGAAAATCTTTAAAAAAATAATATTATGAACAGGATATCTCAACTTTTCAATATAAAATATCCCATAATTCAGGGTGGTATGATTTGGTGTGCTGGTTGGGAACTTGCATCAGCAGTTAGTAATGCCGGAGGGCTAGGACTAATTGGTGCAGGTTCAATGCACCCTGATGTTTTAAAAGAACATATTCAAAAAACAAAAAATGCAACAAATAAACCTTTTGGAGTAAACGTTCCTTTACTTTATCCTGAAATTGAAAAAATAATGCAAATTATTATAGATGAGGGTGTTAAAATAGTTTTTACATCTGCTGGAAATCCAAAAATATGGACAAAACATCTTCAAGAAAAAGGAATAAAAGTTGCCCATGTTGTTGCTAACACAAAATTTGCAAAAAAAGCCGATGAAGCTAGTGTTGACGCAATTGTTGCCGAAGGTTTTGAAGCAGGAGGACATAACGGAAGAGAAGAAACCACAACTTTAGTACTAGCTCCATTAGTACGTTCTGTAACTGTTAAACCTTTAATTATGGCAGGTGGCATATCGTCAGGCAGAGCAATGCTTTCTGCTATGGTGCTAGGTGCAGATGCTGTACAGGTAGGGAGTAGATTTGTTGCATCAAATGAAGCATCTGCTCATCTAAATTTTAAGAATGAAGTTCTAAAATCTGAAGAAGGCACAACACATCTTGCTTTTAAAAAATTAGTTCCTGTAAGATTGATAAAAAATAATTTCTGTAATGAAATAATTAAGCTCGAAACAGAGGGGGCAAACAAAGAGCAACTTATAAAACTACTTGGCAGAGGCAGAGCAAAACTTGGTATGTTTCAGGGAGATACAAATCAAGGAGAATTGGAAATAGGACAAGTTTCTGCTCTATTAAAAAAAATAATGCCTGTTAAAAGCATAATTGATGA
This sequence comes from uncultured Chlorobiota bacterium, assembly GCA_947311445.1. Classification (GTDB taxonomy): domain Bacteria; phylum Bacteroidota; class Bacteroidia; order Bacteroidales; family JAADGE01; genus JAADGE01. Next base: position 9,469 of record CAMZKV010000025.1, read on the forward strand.
TATTATTTTAGAATATAAAACCGCGAAAGCACAAATAAATCATGTAAGATTTGATTTTTGATAAATATTAGAAATTTATAATAATTTTGGTTCTATTTCAATAATATAATATGTTTATATGGCTTTAACGCTTTTGTAAATTCCAATAGGATATAATATTATGCTATCACAAGTAACAAAAAGGATATTCTAATATGAAAGAACAAGCAAACGCATCAGTAATTATTCTTTCAGCAGGATTTTCAAGAAGAATGAAACAAGAAAAATTCTCATTAATGTTTGACAAGCAAAAAAACTTTCTTGATAAAATTATTAAAGAATATCAATTGTTTGGCTGTAAAGAAATTATTGTTGTTATGAATTATAAGAATATTTCATTAATTAATAAAAATAATCTCAGCCCTTATGGAAATGTGCGATTTATTGTAAATATGTTTCCTGAAAGAGAACGTTTTTATTCTTTGCAATGTGGTATAAATGCACTAATGGAAATAAATTATATTTTTATTCAAAATGTTGATAATCCGTTTGTTACAAACAAAACTATTTTAAGTTTATTTAAAAATAAAGATAAAGCAGATTATATAATTCCAAGTTTTAAAGGCAAAGGAGGGCATCCTATTTTAATTTCAAAACACATTGCAAAAACAATTAAAAAGGAAAAAGAATTTTATGTAAATTTAAAATATTTTTTAAAAAAATTTACCAAAGAAAAAATTGAACAAAAAGATAACTTAATTTTACAAAATATCAATACTCGAAATTTGTACAATGAGTTTTTTAATCCATACAAATTTGTATGACAGCTCAAAATATCTGTCCAATTTTTCCCAAACATTTCTATTTAAACAGTTCGAAAATTATTTAACATATAAAGTTCATGAAATACGCACATTATATATTTATTGCAGGAGCTCTTATTGTTGGATTTTTATTTGCAGTAATTGATGCCTTTTTTCAAACTAATTTGGTTGAAGGAATTAATATTTTTGGAACTGCTGTTTTGCTTACCTTGTTATTTCTTTTTCAATATTATTGGAAACGTAGAAATGGAGAAATTTTCGGAAGTATTGATAAACAAATTTTTAAGATTATTCTTGCATTTTTAAAAACCTGTGATTTTAATGAAAATGAAATTCCTTTTATTTTAAAGTCTGTTTTTAAATCCTACTCACAAAGTTTAACAGATAAGCTCTACAAAAATTATATTAATTCAGATATTAATTTACAAAAAGCATGTTTTGAGTTGAGGAAAGTATCGGGTAGTATTAAACTTTTTGTATTTTATGCTCTTTTTGATATTGCTTCAAAAAATAAAATAATTTCAAAAAAAGAGGAAGAGTTTATACTGAAAATTGGATATTTAATTCATGTGCCTTCAAAAACAATACATTATATTAAACAACAATATATAAAAAAAGGAATAAGTAGTGAAAAAGATATTGAAAATGAGCAAAAACGCAAAGAAAGCTACAAAAAAAAATCAAAATCATTTTTATTATATAATGCGTATAAAACTCTTGGAGTTTCTCCTTCGGTAACAAAATCTCAACTTAAGAAGGTGTACAGAATATTAGCAAAGAAATATCATCCCGATAAATACCACGGACAAAACGAAGAAATTATTCAGAAAATGGAAAGTAAATTTCATGAAATTGCTGAAGCTTATGAGATTGTAAAAAAAAACAAATAAAATAATAAATAATTGTACCATTAAATTCCTGTGTAATTTTCAGGAGTAATTTGTTTTAATTCATTTTTAATTTCATAACTAATATTGAGTCCTTCAATAAATTCAGAAATAACTTCTGCATTGATAACAGAATTTGTTCTAGTTAAATCTTTCAGAGCCTCGTATGGATTAGGATAATTCTCGCGTCGTAAAATTGTTTGAATAGCTTCAGCAATAACTACATAATTTTTTTGCAAATCTTCTTTTATTGCTTTATCATTTAATTCAAGTTTACTTAAACCTTTAAGCAAAGATTTAAAAGCTATCATTGAGTGTGCAATTGGAACACCTATGTTTCTTAATACAGTTGAATCTGTTAAGTCTCTTTGTAATCTTGAGATAGGCAATTTTCCTGAAAGATGTTCGTAATAAGCATTTGCTATTCCCAAATTTCCTTCGGCATTTTCAAAATCAATAGGGTTTACTTTGTGTGGCATTGCCGAAGAACCAACTTCATTTTTATTTATTTTTTGTTTAAAATATCCTTGCGAAATATATGTCCAAATATCACGTGACATATCAATTAAAATAGTATTAATTCGTTTCAAATTATCAAAAAATGCCGCAATATTATCGTAATGCTCAATTTGTGTAGTTGTTTGAGAGCGGTCTAAATTTAAAACATGATTTACAAATGAATTTGCAAATTTTACCCAATTTACTTGTGGATATGCAACAATATGAGCATTAAAATTTCCCGTAGCTCCTCCAAATTTTGCAGAAAACGGAATTATTTGTAAATGAGATATTTGCCGTCTTAATCTTTCAATAAAAACTTCAATTTCTTTCCCTAGTCTAGTAGGGGAAGCAGCTTGTCCATGTGTTCTTGCAAGCATTGGAATTTCTGCCCATTGCTCAGATAACACAAAAAGTTTTTCAGTTAATTCTTTTAGTAAAGGTAAAAATTCTTTTTCAAAAGCATCTCTAAGTAACATAGGAGTTGCAGTATTGTTAATATCTTGTGAAGTTAGCCCAAAATGAATAAATTCTTTATATTCTTTCAGCCCAAATTCATCAAACTTATCTTTCAAAAAATATTCAACCGCTTTAACATCGTGGTTTGTAACTTTTTCAGTATCTTTTATTTTTTGTGCATCTTCTAAAGAAAAATTATCAATAACTGTTCTTAATTTGCGAAATAAATTTTTATCAAAACTTACTAATTGAGGAAGAGGAATTTTACAAAGAGCAATAAAATATTCAACTTCTGTTATTAATCTGTATTTTATAAGACCATATTCTGAAAAATATTTTGCTACTTCATCTACTTTGTTTCTATACCTTCCATCAATTGGAGAAATTGCTGTTAATTCTGACAAATTCATTTTATGAGTTTTGAAAATTTATACAAAAATATCAAAAAAGACCACACCTTAAAGTAAATATTATTAATTTTATTTTTTGAATGAAAAATGAGTTTAGAAAAATAATTCACATTGATATGGATGCTTTTTTTGCATCTGTTGAACAAAGAGATAATCCGGAATTAAGAGGTAAACCAGTTGTTGTTGGAAGAAATGGAAGCAGAGGTGTAATTGCAGCTGCAAGTTATGAAGCTCGTAAATATGGAGTTCGTTCTGCAATGCCTTCTAAAATAGCTATAAAGAAATGCCCGTTTTTAATTTTTACAGGTTCAGACTTTAGCAAATATAAGGAAGTTTCAAATCAAATTAGAGAAATTTTTTTTGAATACACAGATTTGGTAGAACCTTTATCATTAGATGAAGCATTTTTAGATGTAACTAAAAATAAAATAAATTTACCCTCTGCTACATTAATTGCAAAGCAAATTAAAGAAAAAATTAAAGAAAAAACACAATTAACTGCATCTGCAGGAGTTTCGTTCAATAAATTCCTTGCAAAAATTGCATCTGATTTCGATAAACCTGATGGGTTTTTTGCAGTAACACCTGATATTGCACAAGACTTTGTTGATAAACTTCCTATTGAAGTTTTTTTTGGTGTAGGCAAAGTAAGTGCACATAAAATGCACAAACTTGGAATAAATAAAGGTATTGACTTAAAACAAAGAACTTTACAAGAATTAACTAGTAATTTTGGAAAACAAGGAAAATATTTTTATGATATTGCAAGAACAATTGATAACAGAGAAGTTAATCCCGACAGAGTAAGAAAATCAATAGGTGCAGAAAAAACTTTTGCTTTTGATATTCAAAACATTGAAAACATATATGAAAGAACTGAACAAATTGCAGAAAAACTAATTGAGAGATGCAAAAAGGCTGAAACTTATGGAAAAACATTAACTTTAAAAGTAAAATATTCAGATTTTAGGCAAATATCAAGAAGTAAGTCTGTAAATTATAAAATAAAAAAAATTGAAGATATAATGCAAATAAATGATGAACTTTTTGAACAAATTGATTTTACATATAAACCTATTCGTCTTATTGGGCTTTCAATTACAAATCTAGACAATCAAAGAAAAGAGGAGGCATTTCAGTTGAGTTTTGAGTTTAATACATAAAGTGGGCAAAATTAATTTCAATATTTAAGTGCAACCTTTTTATTTAAAAATTTGTCTTATCTTTGTTATGCCAAGAAAATCTTTTAATTATGAAGTTTAAACTCTTTTTTTTAGTAACGATATTATTTTTTGTTTTTAAAACTAATATTAGTTTTTCTCAGGCAAATGCCGGAGCAGACCAAGAAATTTGTATAAACCAAACAAATCTTAACGGAAATCTACCACCCTCCGGATTTTCCGGAACATGGACTTTATTGCAAGGTTCTTGCACATTTGCTAATGAAAACTCCAATTCTACGTTTGTTAATGGCTTAGGGGCAGGAGAAAACATTTTAAGATGGACTTTTTCAAATGGAGACCCTAATGATGATACTTTTGACGATGTTTCAATAATAAATAATAAAACTACAATTGCAAACACTGCAGGAGATGAGGAAGTTTGCCAAAACTCTCATATACTTAATGCAAATATGTATGGCTCAGGAGAAACCGGGCTTTGGACTGTTGTTGAAGGAGGAGGAGTAATTGCTAATCCTTCACAAAACACTACAAATATTACTGTAATTCCGCAAGGAATTAATAAATATGAATGGAAAATATCAAGAGGAATATGTTCTTCAAAAGATACTTTAATAATTACAAATAATGAAGTTGTTGCAAACGCAGGAACAAATGTAACAATTTGTAATGATTTTGTAACTTTGGATGCTGAAAATCCGCCAGTTGGAATAGGCACATGGTCGGTAGTTTCCGGAACTGCCAATTTTGATGATATAAATACATACAATACAACAGCATCAAATCTTGGAGTAAATTCAAATTCATTACAATGGACAGTTGTTAATGGAGGATGTAGTGATTACGATAATGTAATTATTACTAGTAATAAACCCACAGATGCGTTTGCCGGAACTGATAAAATAATTTGTAGTAATACAACAAATCTATTAGCAAATAACCCTACACAAGGAAATGGTTCTTGGACTTTATCACTTGGAACAGGATCTTTTACCTATCCAAATAATTATAATTCACAAGTTACAGGAGTAGGGCAGGGCAGTAATATTTATAAATGGTCTATTACAAAAAATGGATGTTTATCTGAAGATGAAGTTGAAATTTTCTACGATTATTTTGTTGCTAATGCAGGTGCTGACGACATAACTTGTACAGATTCATACATCCTTAACGGAAATAATCCGGGAACAGGAACGGGAGAATGGAGAGTAACAGGAGGAAGTGGAAATTTTGAAAATGTAAATCAGTACAATACCGAAGTATCAGGTTTAGTAAACGGAGTAAATACTTTTGAATGGAAAATTACAAAAGGTGCTTGTGTTGAAACTGATTATGTTTCAATTAGCAGAAATACAGCTTCACCGGCAAATGCAGGTTCAGATTTTGAAATTTGTAATGGATATACAACATTGGCAGCATCAAATCCTTCTGTTGGAACAGGTTCGTGGTCAGTTATTTCAGGAACAGGAATTTTTGCTAATTCATTGCTAAACACAACAAGTGTTAGTAATATATCATTTAATGCAAACAAATACAGATGGACAGTAAATTATTCAGGATGTTCAAATTATGATGATGTAATTGTTACTAACAATTTTGTAAATGCAAATGCAGGAATAGACCAAATTGTTTGTGGAACTTCAAGCATATTAAATGGAAACGAAGCTCAAACAGGAGAAATAGGAGAATGGCAAATAATTGCAGGTGCAAGTATTATAACAAATATTAATCAATATAATTCAACAGTTACAAGCCTTACCCCAGGTACAAATATATTTAGATGGACACTTACAAAAGGAAATTGTACAGATTCTGATGACGTAGAAATAGTCAATAATCAATATATTGCAAATGCAAGTGTTAGTGGACAATCTGATATTTGCGAAAGTTATTCTCCAATTAACGGAAATATGGCACCAACAGGGGGAACAGGTTTTTGGACAGTTCAACCTGAGACTGCTTATTTTGATAATTCAAATGATCAAACAACAATCGTAAGGAATTTATCTATAGGAGCAAATATCATAAAGTGGACATTATCAAAAGACGGTTGCGAAAATTCAGATGAAGCAGTAATTAATCGAAATACTGTATTGGCAAATGCAGGAAACGACCAAAATATTTGTCAAGATTATACAACTTTATCTGCTTTGCCTGTTTCAGGAAACCTTACTGGAATTTGGTCAATATCAGGAGGCTCGGGAATAATAAATGAACCTACGAACAATGCTTCAGGAGTTACAGGACTAAGTTTAGGTTTAAACACTTTTACTTGGACAGTAAGTGGAAATGGTTGTACTGACGATGATAATGTAATTATAACAAATAATATGTTTTTTACATTTGCAGGTCCTAATCAACAAATATGTGATGATAATACAAATTTAAATGCAAATAATCCGGCTCCAGATTCAGGTTATTGGACTGTGGTATCAGGAATGGGGATATTTAATAATTCTTCGCAATACAATACGTCAGTTTCAGGAATTTTAGAAAATTCAGTAAATGTTTATAGATGGCATGTAACAAAGAACTCATGTACGGCAACAGATGATGTAAATATTACAAATAATTTAGTCCAAGCAAATGCGGGAGCAGATATAACAATATGTACAAATTACGCAGATTTAAATGCTGAAACTCCTATTTTAGGAACAGGAACTTGGACAGTTATGCTTGGTGCCGGTGTTTTTTCTGATGAAAATAGCCCAAATTCGCAAGTAAATAATATTAATACCGGTGAAAATATTTATAGATGGGCTGTAACAAACAATACTTGTATTTCTTTTGATGATGTTTCGGTTTTTAATAATTCAATTGAAATTTATGCGGGTGCAGATCAGGAAATTTGCGTTGGCTATACTCAACTTGCTGGTGACCAACCACCCACAGGAGAAACAGGTGTTTGGGAAATAGTTTCCGGTTACGCAGATTTTGAAGACATAAGTTTGTACAATACAAATATAACTAATGTTCAAAGAGGTTATAATATTTTTAAATGGAAAATATTTAATTCCGGATGCACTGATGAAGATGAAGTTACAATTCACAACAGAAGTTTTGATGCAGTTGCAGGCGAAGACCAAGTTTTAGATAATTTTGTTACAAGCACATTTATGAATGCTGTTTTGCCTTCCGGCGCAACTGCCCAATGGACTTCAGTTGGTGGAGGAGGAACAATTACAGATATTTACAATCCGAATACGGAAGTAACCGAAATGCCTTCCGGGATAAATCAATTTTTATGGTCTGTTATTAAAGATGGTTGTCAATCAGATGATATTGTAAGTATAACAGTTGTAAATTTTGTACCAAATGCCGGAGTTGACAGAACTATATGTTCAGATTCTGTTCAGTTAAGTGCAGGAGACTATGGTGCATCAAACCAAGTTTGGTCTGTTTTAGTAGGGGCGGGTAATTTTGTAGATATCCATTCAAATAATACATGGGTAAGAAATGTGGGGGTTGGGATGAATATTTATAGATGGACAGTAACTCAAAATGGCGCAACTTCTTATGATGATGTTAGTATAACTAGAATTTTTGCAGATGCCGGGGCAGATCAATATCTGAGTACCAGAACAGTTACATTAGAAGGAAATATTCCTATTGCAGGTACAAATGGAGTTTGGTCTTTGATTATGGGATCAGGAAATATTGTATCTCCTACTTTATACAACTCGCAGGTTCATAATATAGCTTATAATAATACATTTATGTGGACAATATCTTCTTCTTCATGCACAACCGAAGATTATGTGGATATTTATTACGATGGAACAGGAATTAATGAATTAGAAGACAATTTTTTAATTTATCCAAATCCAAATTCAGGAGAATTTATTATTGAAAATATTGAAGATGAAAATTATGATATGGAAATTTTTGATATTAGTGGAAAATTAATCTATAATGAAACGGAAATTAGAACAAAAGTTAAAAAAATTAATCTTTTAAATGAAAAACCAGGTATATATTTCATGAAAATTTTAAAAAATAATAAAAAAAGAGTAATTAAAATTATAGTAAAGTAAATTAAGCATTAATAATTGACAGCTTAACTTTACTAAAAAGTTGAAATTTTTCTTTTTTAACTTTTATTAAGACTTTAAATTAGTCTGTAACAATATTTTGACTTATATTTGTCCTAATTAAAATTAAAGTTTTCATAGTTTTAAGGTTTAGGTTAATAAAGAAGGTTGAAAAAAGCACTCAAGCGAGTGCTTTTTTCTTTTTTAATCAATAAAAAAATCTCTTTTATGGTAATTGCTGTAGATTTTGACGGAACAATAGTTGAACACAAGTTTCCGGAAATTGGAAATCCTAATCTTTTTGCGTTTGAGACATTAAAACAACTTCAAAAAGATGGACATAAACTTATTCTTTGGACATACAGAGCAGGAAAAGAATTAGATGAGGCTGTTAATTTTTGTAAAGAAAATGGCATTGAATTTTATGCAATAAATAAAAATTATCCTGGCGAAAAGTTTAATGAAAATAAAATAAGTAGAAAAATTTATGCAGATATTTATATTGATGATAGAAATATTGGAGGATTTATTGGATGGAGTAAAATTTGGGAGATTATTGGAAATCCGGAAAAACAGTTTAAAAAAACAGAAAAAGAAATAAATAAAACTGACTTCTCTAATAAGATAAAATCAATATTTAAAAAATTATAAAGATACTTTTGGTATAAAAAAACGTTCAGAAATTCCGAACGTTTTTTTTAGAATATTTCAATTTTAATTATTAAAAATACTAATATCGTCAACCTCCCAAGTTGCTCCTTCACTATCAGTACCTTTATATATATAAGAAATATAAACAGATGTTTCTTTAAAAGATGAAAGGTCTATATCTCCTGATTCCATCCAAACAAAAGTGCCTCCCGATAGTGTAGCCGACAAGTTTGTCCAAGTAGCATTTGCTGGTTCTCCACTACCCGAATAATCAGTTGAAATTTTAATTTCTAAGTCTGGTCCGCTATAATTTTTTGCAGTTTTAAAATTTAAAACAGGATTATTCAGAAGTGATAAATTAAAAGATGGAGATATTAACCATACTTCGGCTTCACTATTTGAACTTGTATCAAAATTGTAATTTGTAACAGAAGCATAATATGATGAATGTCCTTGGTTTGTTTTTTTCCAATTTGTTTCTCCAATAACTTTGTATGTAGTCCAATTTCCGGTAGTTAAATTTTCTATTGTGCTACCACCAGGATCGCTAAAAGTTACTTCATCAAAGTCTTTTTGATATACAGCTCCACATCTTTCTCCATATAAGTTAACTTCGTTTACGTTTCTTATAATTAGTTGTATATGTCCATTATGTTCACCCTTTATGGCAATTAAACTACCTTTCCCAGAAGGTAAAATTTCTGATGCAAATTTTGCATATCCACTAGTTCTTACACTTATTTCGGCTGTACCTCCACAGTCTGTTATTAATTGGTTAGAAGTTACATTTTCACCTGCATCAGCATAGCTTTCTCCAAGTTCACTAATTTTAAATTGAACATCTTCCAATTTTATAAGTGTGTTTACAGGAGCTGAGTTTAAGGTATTTAAAGTAACTGATTTTGGTTTTATGGATTTTCCGTTACAAGCTTTAAAAATATGATATTTTATTGAAGGTTCTCCTATCCTTCCAATTGCTCCGTCATATAATGCCCCTAATTGAATAACTCCTCCATAATATCCTAAATATAAGCCCTTACATTTAATATATATCATATCTCCTTCATGATATTTATTATGAGATTCATATTCATTAATACTTATTAAAAGTCCTGTCTGAACACCCGTTTCTGTACTGTCTTGTATCACAAATGATTTATAATAGTTTCCTGATTTGTCATTTGCAATTACAGTTCCTTTTATAATTATATCATCCTCTATTAATAATACGCTATCTTGGTTACCCGGATGTAAGGTTAATAATTCCGCAATTGAAGTATTTGGCTGAAAATCTAAGTTGCAATCATAGATGTCTGGTTCATCAAATTTATAGTCTATACAACTTGAAAAGAAAGTTATTGAGACAATAGTTAATAAAATTGTTATTTTTATTATATTTTTCATGTGTCTATAATTGTATAATTAATTTATATTTAATAAGTTGCTTGTGTGTGTTTTTAATAAATTGTTTTTCTCTACACAGTGAACATTTGCTTTCTTATGTAAGTAATTTATATGTTATGTTATAATCATACTCTTGCGTGCCAGCATATTTGTCATTTATAGTTCATTTAAAAAATTTAAAATATTTGTAAAACTAAGTTAAAAAAATGAAAAAATGAAAAACATAATAAAGATAGTTAGATATTAACCGTTAAAAACGAATAAATGTAAAAACTTTATAAACAGATTATTAAATTTTATAAGGCATATAACAATAAAAGATTTTTTTGTTATTTTTTTATTTTTTTTAGTTCTTATGAATAAAATATAATAGAAAATAAATATATTTGCTTTTTAAAATATACAAAAAACATTTACATTGCTTTCATTTTTTAATTATAAATAGGATTAAAATCCCTTTTTTATTTATTCTTTTTCAGCAAATGACCTAAGTTGTATATTTTAGAATAAAATAATCTATCAATTAAATAATGTTTTTTAACTTATTAATATACATCATAATACAGTTTTGCTAAAACTATTTTTTATTCTTTTAAATATAAACCATCAACTAATCATTTATTAAAATTTAAAGTAATATGAAAAAAATAACATTTTTTATTATCGCCGTAATTGCTTTTGTTTTCAATTCTTGTTCCCCTTCTGTTGAGGGAGAAACAAAAAATTGGGATAGAAACATAAATCAACTTTTAAAACTAAAAACAGACCTTCCTGCTTATGAAGGTCTTATTAATAAAAAAATATTAGAAGCAGAAACAATTTTCAAAAGTGCAGAAAACATATCAGATGAAGATGTAAGAGCAAAAAAAATGCGAAAAGCAAACAATATTTTAAGTTATGGTTGTATTGATAATTTAAAAAATATGAGTTCAAAAATAGATGACTTAAACAAGAAAAAAAGAGAGATTGAAAAAATAATCAAAAATAAGAACAATTCTAAAAACGATGTTATATATATAATGACTCTCGTTGAAAATTGCAAAAATGCTGTTAAAAAAGCCGAAAAAATTCTTAATAAAGAAACAGAAGATTTAGATTCAAATCCATGCAAAAAGATTGAACGAGCATTCAAAGGATTAGAAACAACATATACTGAAACTAACAATGCTATTTCAGATTTAAAAAAAGCACATAAAGAAATTGAAGAGAAAGAAAAGAAAAAAGAGGAAGTTGCAAAAGATATAAAATGTGAATATTGTGGCACAAAAAATAAAAGTACAGCAGTTAAATGCAAGTCTTGTGGAGCTAATCTGTAAAAATTTTAGTTTTATAGGGTCTAATTATTATCTGACTCAAAATAAACATAGAAATCTGTAAAAACTAAACAACTTTTCAACCTTAGACCTAAATTGTGGGTTTTAAGTAAATATTGGATAAACTTACACTTTTATTTTTCAACACAATTTATGTGATTTAACAATTCGAATTAACGTTTTTTGTGATAATAAAACTAATAAAATGTAAAAATCAAAAAATAATCTTATAGAAACACTTTAAAAAGTGACACAATTATAAGCAAATTAATACTTTTAACATATCTTAACAAAGTATGAGTTTGCCCTGTAAGTAAATATTACGCTCTTATTTTTATATCTTATTATAAAATCATAGTAGCTAATATTATAGTTTATTTTTTAGATGCATTAGCTAAAAAAATATGTCCAAAATTTATAAAATGTATTAAAAATTAGTTAAATGATATTACTTTGTAAATTCTTAATTTCATTTCAAAATTTTTACACGCAAAACCCTTTTAGTTTTTTCTGTAATTTTATATCTTTCATCAGTTCTATAACCAATAATCCACATAATTTCTTTATTAGAAATCAAAATAAATGTTTGTTCTTTTTCAAATAAATTTAATTTAATATCTGTAAAATAGTTACTAACTAACTTTTTTCCTTTCATACCAAAAGGATGAAAAATATCTGCATCTCTTTTTTTTCTAATCAAAAGAGGAAAGACAACTTTGTCTGCATCAAAATATGCTACATCTTTATCTTTCAAATTTCCAAAATTGTCAGACATACTTAATATTTTAAAAGACAATGAAATAGGATGTTGAATGTTTTCATGTTTTTCATATACATAAAAAATATTATCGTTTTTTTTTATATTCTCTTTTAAAATTAGGTTTTTCCTATCTTTTATTAATCTATAATTTTTGCTATAAAAAACTTTTCCTGTTTGAATTAAATCAATATTCTTAAAAACACTATCAGTCTGGGAAGCATTATAACCAAATTTATTTATTATTTCAAACAAAACTGTTTTTGGAGCAACTTCATTCATCAGTAACTGTATATTTATATAAATCAAATCTTTACGTTTGGAAACAATTGATTTGCATGAGTCTTCAATATATTGATTATATATTTTTTCAATATCTGAAAACACATCAAAATTTTTAGCCATAGTTTTCTCAAAAGCAGGATTAATTTCCTTAAATTGTGGGAAAATTTCATGTCTTATTTTGTTGCGAATAAACTTTGTATCATAATTACTTTTGTCAGTTCTAAATTCAATTTTATTTAAAATACACCATTTTTCAATATCTGTTCTTTTTGCAAAAAGTAAAGGTCTTACAATTTTGTTGTTTTTGGCTTTAATACTTCTTATTCCTTTTATTCCTGTACCTGCAATAATATTGATAAAAAATGTTTCAATTCTATCGTTCAAATGATGAGCTGTTGCAATATAATCGTAAGAATATTTTATCCTTAGTTCTTCAAACCACTTATATCGTAAAATTCTTGCTGCCTCTTCTATTGAATAATTATTCAGTTTTGCAAAACTTATAGTATCAAAACTTTCAAGATATATTTTCAAATTCTGTTTAGATGCAATGTTTTTCACAAATTGTTCATCTTTATCAGAATCTTTTCCTCTTAAATTAAAATTGCAATGAGCAAGAGAAAATTTGTAATTCATTTTTTTTAACAAATGGCTAAGAGCAACAGAATCGCATCCTCCACTAATTGCAACAAGAATTTTATCTTTCTTTTCAAAAAGATTTTGAGATTTTATATATGTTTTTAATTGCTTCTCCATTTCAGATTTTCAAAATTATCTTAAATTTGACAAATAAATGCAACTTTTTTATTTATTTTTACGTCTTATTCTTATACAATAAGATTCTTATTCTTTAAAAATGAAGCAAATAATTAAATACATAATACTATTATTTTTTATAATACACTCTTTTTCAGGATATTCCCAATTTACATTAGACAGTATTGTTACTACTGATGTAACTGCTTGCTATGGAGATGCAACAGGTACAATATCAATATATGTTTCCGGCGGAACAGGAGACTTTAGTTACTCTATTGATGGCGGATATAATTACGTTTCTTCTCCAAACAGACATTATACTTTCACAGGACTTCCACAAAACAGTCTTGGATATGAAGTTTACGTTAAAGATTTTTACAATATTATTGTTTCTGATGCAGCATATATAGACCAACCAAATGAAATTCATATAACTAATGAAGACCAAACAGATGTAACACAATGCTATGAAGATTCTAACGGTACAATAACAATAACTGCAGAAGGAGGAACAGGTACTCTATTTTATTCTATCGATAATGGAACAACATATTTTAATAATTCCGGAAATTTTGCAAGTCTTACGGCCGGATTTTACAATATAAAAGTTCGAGATGACAGTTTATGTGTAAAAGACGGAATAGAACTTGAAATAAATCAACCTGCTGAACTAATAATTACAAGTGAAGTTGCAACAGATGTATTAGGCTGTTTTGGAGCAGACAATGGAGCTGTTGATATAGTTGTTACAGGAGGAACTTCTCCTATTTATTATTCAATAGACAATGGAGTTAGTTTTCAAGCAAGTACTCATTTTGCCCCTTTAGCTCCCGGCAATTATTTTCCGGTTGTTAAAGACCAAAACAACTGCGTTTCAACAAACGGTACAACATTGACAGTTTCCGGACCAGACCAAGTTGTAATTACTTCAGAATCTCATACTAACGTAACAGAATGTTACAACGACCATAATGGAACAATAACTCTTATTGCAACCGGAGGAATTGGACATTTACAATATTCAATAGACGGAGGTGCAAATTTTGTTGTTGATGTTGACGATAATGGAGTTACTTTCACAAACCTATTTGCAGGCACATATGAAATTGTTGTTCATGACACATACGGATGTACAGCATACGGAAGCACAATAATAATTACTCAGCCAAATGAAATGCTAATTGATTCTGTTAGACATTCAGACATTTCAACTTGTTTTGGAGATGCAACCGGACAAATTACTATATATGCACATGGTGGCGACGCTCCTCTTGAATATTCAATAGACGATGGTGTAAGTTGGCAATTCAATAATATTTTTAATTCCGTTCTTGCAGGAACATATAGCACTAAAATTAGAGATGTACATCATAGTTGCGAAACTTCCGGACCTTCTGTGTTTGTTGACCAACCTATTCAATTAAGCATTTTAAATGTAAATACAACAGATGTTATAAGTTGTTTTGGAGGTAATGACGGAACTATACATATTGTTACAAATGGAGGAGGAACTACTCCTTATAATTTCTCAATTGACAATGGAGCAACATTTGTTGCATCGTATGACTTTACAGGACTATCTGCAGGAATATATGATGTTATTGTTGAAGATTCTCATTTATGCAGAGATACTTTCACAAATAACATTGTTGAAATTCATGAACCACAGGAATTAATAATTACTGATATAAACACAACTGATCCTTTATGTTTTGGAGGTTCTGACGGACTTATTGAAGTTACTGCAACAGGAGGAACAGGAAATATTGATTACTCAACAGATGGAGGACTTAGCTATTTTTCAGGAAATGTAATTGGAGGCTTATCTGCCGGAATAAATTATAACATTTGGGCAAGAGATTC
>CAMZKV010000026.1 GCA_947311445.1 uncultured Chlorobiota bacterium
AACGGAAATTGCAATGAAGCAATGAATTTTTACAAATCAGTACTAGGAGGAAAACTTGAAATTAAAACTTTTGCCGATGTTCAGGGAGAAGTAGATGAAGCTCAGAAAGATAAAGTAATGCACGCAAGATTACTTTTTGATGAAATGGAAATTATGGCTTCCGACAGTATGAGAGGGCAAGAAGCAATTAACGGAACATCTGTTGCCCTTTCATTAGAATATGAAGATTTAGAAGAAAGTGAAAGAGTTTTCAAGGAATTATCCGCTAACGGAAAAATAATATTGCCTTTTGAAAAAGCATTCTGGGGAGCAAAGTTTGGAATGTTTACAGATAAATTTGGAATTCAATGGATGGTACATTGTGAAATGAATTAATGTATTGTTGCATTGATAAAAAGATACATTGTTGCATTGTTACATTGTTACATTGTTGCATTGTTTTTGTTGAACAATTTAACAATGAAAAAATTCATCAATGCAGGGCAAACTCATACTTTTATTTTTCAACACAATTTATTTGATTTAACAATTCAAATTAAGGTTTTAAGAATACTGAAACTGATAAAATATAAAAATAAAAAATTAATGTTATCGTGACACGTTAAAACGTGACACGATTTAAAGCAAATTAATACTTTTAACAGATTTAAACAAAGTGTGAGTTTGCCATATTCTTCAATGTAATTTCTTAATGATAAAAAAAAACAATTATGAAAAAATCAATTCTATACATTTTGGTATCAGTATTAATATTCAGTTCATGCAACAGCCAATCTAATAAAGACAAAAAAGATATAAAAAAAAATAGCACAAAATTAACTGTTTATAAATTTCCTGAAAGAACAAAAAAATCTAACATTTACGAAGTAAACATTAGGCAATACACACCCAAAGGAACGTTTAAAGCATTTGAAACGCATATTCCGAGATTAAAAAAAATGGGAGTTGATATTCTTTGGCTGATGCCGATTTTCCCTATTTCAGAAAAAAACAGAAAAGGTTCGAAAGGAAGCTACTATGCTGTTGCAAATTACAAAAAAGTAAATCCGGAATTCGGAACAGAAAATGATTTTCAAAGTATCATTAATTTAGCACATAAAAATAATATGCTGGTAATTTTAGATTGGGTTGCAAACCACACCGGCTGGGATAATTCTTGGATTACTGAACATCCTGATTGGTACACACAAGATAGCCTTGGCAACATTGTTTGCACCGTAGGAACAGACTGGACAGATGTTGCCGACTTAAATTATGAAAATAAAAATATGCGAACAGCAATGATTGATGCCCTAAAATATTGGGTAAAAAAAATTGATATTGACGGTTACCGCTGCGATGTTGCAGGAATGGTTCCAACCGACTTTTGGAATGATGCAAGAGCAGAACTTGATAAAGTAAAACCTGTTTTTATGTTGGCAGAAGCCGAACAATTAGACTTACACAATAAAGCATTTGATATGGGATACGCTTGGAATTTGCATCATATTATGAATGAAATTGCAAAAGGAAAAAAGAATGCAAAAGATTTAAGAAATTATTTTGAGAAAACCCAAAAAGAATATCCTCAAAAAGTTTACAGAATGAGTTTCACATCAAACCACGATGAAAATTCTTGGAATGGAACAGAATATGAAAGAATGCCAAATAGTTACAAAACATTTGCCGCAATGACATTTGTTATACCAGGTATGCCACTGATTTACAGCGGACAAGAAGCAAGTTTAAACAAACGTCTTAAATTCTTTGAAAAAGACACTATTGATTGGAGCAATCTTGAAATGCAAGATTTTTACACCAAACTTATAAAACTAAAAAACGAAAATCATGCACTTTGGAATGGCGAAGCAGGAAGTCCTGCATATTTCATAAACACTTCAAATCCTGAGCAAATATTCACATTTAAACGTAAAAAAGATAACAACACAATTTTAGTTATTATGAACCTTTCAAACAAAGATGCAAAATTTCATTATATGGAAAAAGATTTTGAAAGAACTTATAATCAATATTTTACAGGGGAAGAAATAAAAATTAAACCACAGCAAACATATAAATTAAAGCCTTGGGAGTTTATGATATTGATTGAAAAAAAATAAGAAATGAGGGTGCAATTCTCATGTAATTCCAGCCTCATAAATAATTATTAGTTTTTAATAAACCTAATAGTTTCATTTTTAAAATTTGAAAAAGTTGTAATAAAATAAGTTCCTTTTTTCAAATCTGAAACATTTATTTTTTGATTTTTTAAAATATCAAAAATATTTTTTACAAGTTTACCTGATATATCAGTTATTTCAACCTTATTAATCTTATTTTCTGACTTTAAGACAACAAATTCATTTGTAGGATTTGGATAAATTTCAATACTCTTAATTGCCTGTTTATTATCTACTCCAACAACACCTTCCCATCCTGCAAGCCTACACCATAACCACCACGCAGCATAAGCTTTTAAATTTCCATTTAGAGGTTCAGAATGAGCTACAGAACAATCATACCAATCAACTCCCTCTGTGTGAGACGCTTGCCATTCAGTTGCCCAATTTCCTAACTCATTTCCTCCTGCTGCATCATAATAATTACAATTATCATTTACAAACTCAAAATAAGTTCCGTCTGGATTATAGCTTTCAATATCTGCAAAATCGTATAAAATTTTATTGTTTGCCAAACAATAATCTCTAATTTGTTAATTACTTGTTTTTAAAGTTGCATCATTCCAAATATCTGTATGTCCTGTCATATAAACAAATTTAACATCTGGATAATCAATTTCTAATTGATTCATTGCATCAAGGTATGCTTGAATTCCAGATGGAGTATTATCTGAACAACCTCCACACCACGACCAGATAATAACATTATCATCTTCGTTACTGTCCAAATATGGTCTTGTATCTGTTGCCCATTGAGTGCTTCCGTTATGCCCAAGATCACCTCCCACAAAATAATCATCAATATCTAATGCTCCTCCCGTTCCGCCTTCATTCCATTCATAAATATCTCCTTTGTAACCAATTAAATTTGATTGTCCTATTAGCCCGTTCATTCCTGTTATAAGTTGGCTTCCATGTGATGTATGTCCATATGCAATATGCAAGTTTTGTTTTGCTAAATTAATTGCAGAAGCAGGGATTGGTTCTAGTTTTGAACAATTATGGTCAATAATAATTGCTTGCGAAAACGAAAGAGTTGTGTAGAATATTAATCCTACAACAAAAAAGATAGAGTTCTTCATAATTATTTTTTTTATGAATTAGAAAAAAAGTTTATAACTTAACTAAAAGACTATAAAAATCATAAAAAGGTTGCTTGACTATGTGTAAATAAATGATTAATAGAAACTTATAATAATCCAGACTATTCCAACAATTATTGCGGCAGAACCACCGAATATTCTTAAAAAAACAGAAAGTTTTTGATTATTTTTCTCATCAGTTTTTTGAGTTATTATTCCTATTGTTGATGAATACGCAATCATAGCTAAAATTGTTCCCATCCCAAAACCACACAAATACATAATAGATGCACTTATGGTTGGTAAAGCTAATGTAGGCAAAATCATAATCAAATGAGAAACTCCTGCAACTCCATGAAAAACTCCAATTCCCCCGGCACTTAATATATTTTGCCTGTGTGTTTTTATATGTTTATGTGAGTGTTTATTTTCTTCATTGTGTTTATGAGAATGTATATGTATTTCATTATCATGGATATGAGGATGACTGTGTTTATTGTTAGCTCCATGATTATTCTTCATCTTTAGTAATGCAAAAATTCCAATTCCAATCAATAAAAATCCAACAATCTTTTCCCCGTGTTCAGAAATTGTTTCAACATTAACTTTTTCTTTGAATAGAATAAAAAATATTCCAATTATTACTATTCCAAGAGTATGGCCAATTCCCCAAGACAAGCCAATTGACCAAGATTTATTTTTGCTGTCAATAGTTAAAGGTGTAACTGCTGCTAAATGATCAGGTCCGGAAATGACATGAATAAAACTCATTATTAAACCGGAAATTAAAGGAATTTCGGAATAAGATAATACATTTTGTATGTGTATAATTATTGATAGAAACATATTAAGTTATCAAGAATATAAATTATTTTTTGTATCTAAAATATGCAGAACAAGCACCTTCTGATGAAACCATTGGAGCACCTAAAGGATTTTCAGGAATACACTCTTTTCCAAACGCAGGACATTGAGATGGTTTTTTTAATCCTTGCATTATTTCTCCTGAAATACATATTTTCGGTTCTTCAACTTTAAAATTTTCCAGTTTGAAAATTTTATCTGCATCAAATTCTGCATATTTATCTTTGATTCTTAAACCGCTTTGAGCTATTTCTCCAATTCCTCTCCAACTTCTATCTGTAATTTTAAAGACTTCAAACATAGTTTTTTGAGCAGGTATATTTCCTTCTTTTCTTGCAAGTCGTTTATATTCATTTTCTACAACAAATTTGTTGTTTTCAAGTTGCTTAACTGTTGCAAGAATTCCTTTTAAAATATCTACGGGTTCAAAACCGGTTATCACAATAGGGGTTTTATATAGTTTTGCTATTGGGAAATATTCTTCGTATCCCATAATTGTGCAGACATGTCCTGCTGCCAAAAAACCTTGTATTAAATTTTTCGGAGAAGATAAAATTGCGTGCATTGCAGGAGGGACAAGAACATGAGAACTTAAGATTGAATAATTACTCAAGCATCTTCTTTTTGCTTCCAAAACAGACATTGCATTTGCCGGAGCAGTTGTTTCAAAGCCTACTGCTAGGAACACAACTTTTTTATTTGGATTTTGTTCTGCAATATTTACTGCATCAAGAGGGGAATATACAATTCTTACATCTCCTCCTTCTGCTTTCAATTTCAGTAAGTCTGTTTTTGAACCCGGAACTCTGAGCATATCTCCAAAAGATGTAAAAATTACATCTTTTTGTTTTGCAATAAGATGTGCCTTATCAATAACTTCCAGAGGAGTAACACAAACAGGACAACCCGGTCCATGAACAAGAGTTATTTCTTTTGGTAGGAATTCTTGCAAACTATATTTCATTATAGAATGTGTTTGTCCTCCGCATATTTCCATTATTGTCCAACTATTTTTTACAACAGACTTTATTTTTTTTGATAGATTTTTTACCGTTTCAATATTTCTAAATTCTTCTACGTACTTCATTACAATTTTATTATCTTATTAATAATTTTATTATCCAAACATGGCAAATTAATTTCTTAAATGTTTTATTAAAAAAAAATCAATTACATCTATTAAACAAGACAATCGTATAATTACAAAGCCATTTAATTTTTAAATTAACTTATTAACTCATCATCTAATCTATTCTGCATCTCTGCAAAGTCATTTGAAGTTTTTATTGCTGCTTCTGCTTCTTCTTTACTAATTATTTCCAAAGCTGTACCAACATGAGCCATTATATAATCATTTACTTTTGCATTGGGCAACCATTGAATATTTATTTCTTTTATTGCACCGCCAAAACTCACTTTTGCAACAATGAATTCAGGATTGCTCTTATCTATTGAAACTATTTTTCCGGGAACTGCTAAACACATATCTTTATTTTTTTTAAATAATTAATATTTCATAACACCAAAATATACT
>CAMZKV010000027.1 GCA_947311445.1 uncultured Chlorobiota bacterium
AATAAGTTTTTACTTTTTTCAAGTTAAAATAGTCTCCTGCTGACATAATTTCAAAAAAAGGAAAAATATACAGATTCTTTTATAAAAATGAACCTAAAATTAATGAAAAATCATTAATTAAAAGCATATATGTTGCACCAGGAGACTATTTTAACTTGAAAAAAGTAAAAACTTCTTATAAGCGCCTATCTAGTATCAAAATAATTCAAACAACAAACATAAGTTTTAGAAATTCTGAAGAACAAAATGATGTTTCAGATTCAATAGAATATATAGACTGTAATATTAAACTTTCACAAGACAAACTACACCAATATGAATTTTCTGTTGATGCATCAAGAACATCTGCAAATTATGGACTAGGAGGTTATCTTAACTATACAAACAATAATATATTTAGAAACACAGAAGTTTTAAACATTAAATTTAATGGGGAAATAAAACGAATACAAGAAAAAACAGCAGAAGGTTTGCCTATTCCAACAAATTTTTTCAAATTTAACAGTAAAAAATATGGAGTTTCAGCAAGTATAAACTTCCCTCGTCTTTTTATTCCTGAATTTATAAATGATTTTGTTCAAAGGACTAATCCAAGATCTGTTTTTTCTTCAAATTTTAATATTACTGAAAGACCAGACTTTTCAATGTCTGTTATAAGCGGTGCCTTCGGATACCAATGGAACTCTGCGAAAAACATAAGACACTCATTATCATTGGTTTCTGCCGATTTTATGAATTTTGAACTGCACAAAGACATTTATGCTTATAGATTTAATGAAAGTTATGAAGACAGATTTATTTTCGGGTCTTCCTATAAATTTACATTTAACAACCAACTTACGAGAAAACGAAATAGCTATTTCTTAATTAATGCATACTCTAAAGCTGCCGGTAATAGCTTACGGTTGGGCAAGAAATTACTAAAACATGAACTTATAGATGGAAGTTATTCAGTAGCAAATAATATTTTTGCTCAATTTTTCAAAACTGACCTTGATATTAGATTTTATACAAAAACAGGCAGAGCAAAAGACAATTTAGCAATGAGAATATTTACAGGTTTTGCTCTACCATACGGAAATCTTAAAACAATTCCGGTTATTGAACAATATTTTTCCGGTGGAGTAAATGGAATTAGAGCATGGCAAGAACGCTCATTAGGGCCAGGCTCTTATGTTTTAACAGATGAAGAAAAAGAGCAATATCCAAAACAAAGATCCGATATAAAATTAGAAGCAAATTTTGAATACAGAATGAACTTAATCGGAAGTTTTGATGCTGCTTTTTTTATTGATGCAGGAAATATATGGGCAATTAATAAAAATGACCCCAGAGAAGGTGCATTATTTAAAACAAATAAATTTTATAAAGAAATTGCAATAGGTTCAGGCTTTGGTATAAGATATGACTTTAGCATTCTTGTAATCAGACTAGACATTGGACTTAAAATAAAAGACCCTGCACTTCTGGAAGGAAACAGATGGATTCCAACAAATGAAATTTTTAAGATTAATAATTCTAAATTTAATTTTGGAATAGGCTATCCATTTTAAAAACACATACTTATTAATCCGTTAAACTTTCAACTAAATTTGTAAGATATACAAACTCTTCAACACTTAATTGCTCAGGTCTTTGTTGGAAAATTGCATCTGAGGTATCTTTATCTTTTAAAAATTGTTTTAATGAATTTCTAAGAGTTTTTCTACGATGAAGAAAGCCTGCCTTAACTATTTGTTTAAAAAACTTCTCATTGCAATCTAATGTTATTTTTTCTTTTCTTGTTAAACGCAATACTCCGGACTTTACTTTTGGAGGAGGATTAAAAACATTTTCATCAACCGTAAATAAATACTCTACATTGTAAAAAGCCTGAATTAAAACACTTAAAATACCATAAACCTTAGTCCCAGGTTCAGAAGCAATCCTCAATGCAACCTCTCTCTGAAACATTCCTACAACTTCCGGGATTATATCCTTAAAATCTAAAACTCTAAATAAAATTTGACTTGAAATATTATAAGGAAAATTACCAATAATAGCAACTTGCTCATTAAAATAATCTCTTAAATTAAACTTTAAAAAATTTGCACTTATAATCTTATCTTGAAGTTGAAGAAAATGCCTTTCCAAATAATTTACAGACTCCGTATCCAATTCAACAACATATGTATTAAAATCTTTTTTTAACAAAAACTCTGTTAAAACACCCATACCTGCACCAATTTCTAAAACATCTTTTATATTTTCAGCTTGCAAAGAGTTCACAATCCTATGAGCAATTTTCAAATCTGTTAAAAAATGCTGTCCGAGATGTTTTTTGGGTTTTACCATAAAATTTTTACAATATTTATATCATTTTTAAGTTATGCAAGTATAAAAAATAATTTCTATATATTTGTATATAATCAAACAATTAAATTTATGATAAGTGCAAAAATTCTTTGGGTTGACGATGAAATCGACCTTCTTAAAATTCAAATTTTATTTCTTCAAGAAAAAGGACACACTGTTTCAACTGCGAATAATGGTGCAGATGCTCTTGACTTAATTAAAGAAAACAACTACGATATCATCTTTTTGGATGAAAATATGCCAGGCATTTCCGGTTTAGACGTTCTTGTTGAAATAAAAAAAATGAAGCCATACATTCCTGTTGTTATGGTAACAAAAAATGAAGAAGAAGATATTATGGATGAAGCAGTAGGCTCAAAAATTGATGATTATTTAATAAAACCTGTAAACCCAAAACAAATCATTCTTTCAATAAAGAAAAATGTTGAAAACAAACGACTTATAACAGAAAAAACAACTTCAAAATACCAAAGTGAATTTAGAAAAATCAGTATGAAAATTAATGAAGTCTCTGGTTTTGAAAAATGGAAACAATTATACAAAAGTCTTGTTTATTGGGAACTTGAATTAGATAAATCCGGCGACAATACAATGGATGAAGTTTTAATTCAGCAAAAAGAAGATGCAAATATTGAATTTTCAAAATTTATTAAAAAAAATTATATTAAATGGTTTGAACCGGAAAATGAGAATAGACCAAAAATGCCATTCGATTTTTTCAGAAAAAAAGTAATCCCTGTTCTAGACAATAAAGAAAAAGTATTTGTAATTGTAATTGACAATCTTCGTTTTGACCAATGGAAAACCATGGAACCAATAATCAACAGATACATGAATGTTGAAAACGAAGATATTTGGTTATCAATATTACCAACAGCAACACAATATGCAAGAAACTCACTCTTTGCAGGTTTAACTCCGCTTGAAATATCAAAAAGACACCCCAAATTCTGGTTAAATGATGAAGAAGAAGGAGGAAAAAATAAATTTGAAAAAGAACTATTGGAAGAACTTTTTATAAGATACAGACGAAAAGTTAAGTTTTCCTACGATAAAATATTGAATAACAGAACAGGAGAAAAAATAAATGAAAACATTTCAAATCTTCTACAAAATCAACTTTCTGTTGTGGTGTATAATTTTGTTGATGTGCTTTCTCACGCAAGAACCGATTCTAAAATGATACGAGAACTTGCTAATAATGACTCTTCATACAGAGACCTCACACTTACATGGTTTGAACATTCTCCTCTATTAGATTTAATAAAAATTCTTGCAAAAGAAAAAATTAAAACATTCATTACAACTGACCATGGCTGTATTAATGTTAATAATCCTATAAAAGTTATTGGAGATAGAAAAACAACAACAAATTTAAGATACAAACATGGACGAAACTTATCGTATAAAAAAAATGAGGTTTTTGAAATAATAAACCCGGAAAAAGTAGGTCTTCCTGTTTCAAATATTAGCTCTTCATATATTTTTTGTACAAATGATGATTTTTTTGCATACCCAAATAATTATAACCACTATGTGAAATATTACAAAAACACTTTCCAACATGGGGGAATATCACTAGAAGAGATGATGTTACCATTTATTACTTTGGTTCCAAAATAAACTTATAATCTTCTGAAAACCGAAATATAAAATGACAAAATATACTGCAAATAAATTAGAAGACTTAAAATCAATTGCAAAAAATATATTATCTGAGTTCAATTTAGAAAGAACATTTGCCTTCTATGGGAAAATGGGAAGTGGAAAAACAACTTTCATAAAAGAATTGTGTAAACAACTTGGTGTAAATGAAACGATTACAAGCCCAACCTTTTCCATAATTAATGAATATACAGGAAAAGAAAACTATTCAATATATCATTTTGATTTTTATAGAATTAAATCACAAGAAGAAGCCTATGACTTTGGATACGAAGAATATCTTTTTGCAAATAATTATTGCTTCATTGAATGGCCTGAACTTATAGAAAATTTACTCCCTATAAATCATGTAAAAATTTCAATAACAGAAAAAGAAAATGGAAATAGAATTTTTATTACTGAAAAAATGAAATAAAACTTCTATTTACAACATAAATTAAAACAGCTTTATTTAAAAACACTAATTATGTTTTAACAATTATATTTCATAATTCAATAGATAAAAATATTTTTAGATTATATCTTTAAATATTTCTATATTTGACTTCTAATCATTAAACCAAATGACAGAATCTCAAAAACCAACAGTAAATTTTTCTTTCGACGAAAAACTATTGCCTCAAGCTGAAATGCTGGAAGAAAAAAAAAGTAAACGATCATTATATATTGGCATACCAAAAGAAGCGGATAAATACGAAAATAGAATTATTCTCAGTCCGCAGGCTATTAAACAACTAACAGAATATGGGCATCAAATTGCAATTGAATCCCAAGCAGGAATAAAAAGCAGGTGGAAAGATACTGATTACACAAAATCAGGAGCAATAATAAAATCCAAAAGAGAAATTTTTAAAGCTGATATTATCCTAAAAGTATCTCCTTTCAATGATGATGACATAAAATTAATGGTAGGAAACCAATTAATAATTTCTGCACTTCACTTTAATACACAAACTTCAAAAAAAATTGCAGCTCTTAAACAGAAAAAAATAACTGCTGTTGCTATTGAATTAATGAAAAATGCTAAGGGTTTTAATCCTTTTGTTCAAACTATAAATGAAATTTCCGGTATATTAGCAATTAATACTGCCAGCGAATATATTAGTAATCCGGAAACAGGCAAAGGTATTCTTTTGGGAGGAATAACAGGTATTCCTGCTGCTAAAGTTATAATTATTGGAGCAGGAACTGCCGGAGAATATGCTGCAAGAGCTGCAACTGCCTTAGGAGCTCAAGTTAAAGTTTTTGATAACTCAATTTCAAAACTTCAGAGTTTAAAAAACACTATTGGAATTCAGCTTTTTACATCTGTACTTCAAAAACAAGTTATTATAAAAGCATTACAAACAGCCGATGTTGTAGTAGGAGCACTAGATGCAACTTCAGATGAAAATAACATAATTATATCCGAAAAAATGATTTCATCTATGAAAAAAGGTTCTGTAATTATTGATTTAAATATTGATAATGCTTCTTGTTTTGCAAGTTCAAAAATTACACATCTGGGAAATCCTGCCTTTGAAAAACATGGAATAATTCATTATTGTGTCCCAAATATTGCATCAAAAGCTTCGAGAACAGCTTCTATTGCTTTAAGCAATAATATTTTTCCTATACTTCAAAAAATTAGTCAAGAAAAAACAAGTCCTAATATAATTAGAAATATTTCGGAAATAAGAAATGGCACCTATATTTATGAAGGAATATTAACAAACCAAAGATTAGCTAAAAAATTTAATATGGATTACAAAGATATTGATTTATTAACAGCTATTTTTTAACTTATTTCCATTCCTCTCTTTTTTAGAACATCTTCAAGAAGATTAAAAGTTGAAAGAATTTCTGCTTTCCCATTTACAATTGCAATATCATGCTCAAAATGTGCTGATGGGAGCCTGTCTTTTGTAACTATTGTCCATCCATCTGACAACTGACTTACCTCTTTCTTTCCCATATTTATCATTGGCTCAATTGCAAGTACCATTCCATTTTTTATTTTTTTCCCATTACCTCTTCTTCCAAAATTGGGAACATAAGGATCTTCATGCAAATCTTTACCCAAGCCGTGTCCCGTTAATTCTCTAACAACTGTATATCCTTCTTTTTGAACATAATCCTGAACAGCAAAACTAATATCTCCTATCCTATTACCTACTTTTGCCGCTTCAATTCCTTTGTATAAAGACTCTTTTGTAACTCTTAATAATTTAGAAACTTCTTCTGAAACTTCTCCTATTTTAAAAGAATATGCATGATCACCATGAAATCCGTTTTTATATACCCCACAATCAACTGAAATAACATCTCCACTTTTTAAAACATAATTTCCAGGTATGCCATGTACAACTTGCTCATTAACAGACATGCACAAGCTTGCAGGAAATCCCCCATAACCTTTAAAAGATGGCACTCCTCCATTATCACGAATATATTCTTCTGCGAGTTTGTCTAGTTTGCTTGTAGTAACACCTTCCCCAATATGTTCTGCAACTAATGCTAATGTTTTTGAAACTGACAATACACTTTCACGCATTATTTCAATTTCTTCAGCTGTTTTTAAATATATCATTCTTCTTTTATTCAAATTATAATTTTACAAATATATGATAAAGGGCACTTAAGCCAAAATAAATAACTTTTATTATTGTAATAAATTGACAGCTTACAAATTACACTACGACTTGATAAAATTTGTAGTAATATAAAATTGAATCCTGCAAATAATAGCAACTCTTTTTCTTCATATCTTCAATAAATTGGGTAAAGAATTATATATATTTGCCAATTATTTTTATTTAAGAATTATAAGATGACAAAAATTCACAAAAAATTAAACGAACTTTCAGCAACTGCAATTTGTGGAAATGATATAAGTTCCTCTGTTTTATATGTTTCTGCCTTAGCAATAGCATTTGCAGGGCAATATGCATGGATTACTCTGCTTATAGTTTCCTTTGTATTATTTTTATTCAGAAAAATATACGGAGAAGTTGTTGGAGCTTTACCTTTAAATGGAGGAGCATATAATGCTTTGCTTAATACCACAAGTAAATCAATGGCATCATTTGCTGCAACATTAACCCTTCTTTCTTATATGGCAACTGCCGTAATTTCTGCAAACGAAGCAATACATTATTTACATCACCTTATTCCTTCAATGCCTATAATTATTTCAACAATTGTTTTATTATCAATTTTTGCAACATTAGTTATTGGTGGTATTTCAGAATCTGCAAAAGTAGCTATTGGGATTTTTCTTTTTCATTTAAGTTCACTTGCAATATTAGCAGGCTTTATAATTTATTATTTATCAACAACGGGGGTTTCTACTTTCATTGAAAACTGGCACATGCCTCTCAATGGAGGAAGTATAACTAATGCAATATTTTTAGGATTTGCTGCCTCTATGCTTGGAGTTTCCGGTTTTGAAAGTTCAGCAAATTTTGTTGAAGAACAAAAAAAAGGAGTTTTCCCTAAAACTTTAAGAAATATGTGGGGAATTGTTAGTGTAATAAATCCTCTTATGGCCGTTTTTGCATTAGCACTTTTTGCAATACCTGTTCTACAAAGTGATAATTTCCAAAATACACTATTAATTGAAATGGGAGAACATGTTGGAGGAAAATGGGTTGCAACATTAATTGCTATTGATGCATTTTTAGTTCTAAGTGGGGCAGTTTTAACTAGTTTCGTGGGTGTATCAGGGCTTCTTGAAAGAATGACATTAGACAGAATTCTACCTCAATATTTTTTAAAGAAAAACAAAAAAGGAAGTTCATACAGAATAATAATTATGTTTTTCATTTTATCTGTTTCAGTTCTGCTTTTTACAAATGGAAATGTAAAACTTTTAGCTGGAGTATATACTATTTCATTTTTAGCAGTTATGGCCTTATTTGGAATTGGAAACATTCTACTAAAAGTTAGAAGAAAAAAACTTCCAAGACCAGAAAGAGCTTCGTGGATAGCTGTATTTATTGCAATATCTGCTGTTCTTATTGCATTAATTGGGAATATAATTATGCCTCCAAAAGATGGTTTGCCAAGTAATCTTACTGTCTTTTTATTTTATTTTATTCCTGCTATATTATTTATTTTAGTAATGTTAAACAGAACTATTTTATTAAAGACTTTACTGAAAATTATTGACGCAATTTTTGATCCTGTAAGAATTTTTGTAAACAAACTAGATAAAAACATTCAAAAGAAAGTAGATAAAATAAATTCACAAGAATTTGTATTCTTCACAAAAGGGCACAATATTGCTACTTTAAACCAAGTAATGCTTTATATAAAGAATAATGAACATACGAAAAGACTAAAGATAGTCCTTCTTCTAACTAAAGAGCAATTCTTACCTGAAAACCTTAAACAAGAAATAGATTTCTTAGATAGGGAATATCCCGATATTGATATTGAGTTAGTAATTGAAGAGGGTAAATTTAGCCCAGAGAAAATTAGAGAGCTATCAAAAAAATGGAAAATTCCTATTAATTTTATGTTTATAGGCTCTCCCAGTAATAAATTTGAATATAAGGTTGAAGAACTTGGAGGGGTTAGATTAATTATATAAAAAAAGAGGCTTTTAAAAAGCCTCTTTTTTTTATTATGCATGATGCATTAATAACATCTGCAAATAATAAGCACCTGCACCAGCTAAGTAACCAATTAAGGCAAGTAAACTTATTTTTTTAAGATACCAAATAAAATCAATTTTTTCCATTCCCATTGCTGCAACACCTGCTGCAGAACCAATAATAAGAATACTACCACCTGTACCTGCACAATATGCAAGGAATTCCCAGAACGCACCATCAACAACAAAATGTGAAGCATAGCCTGTTGCACCTTCAGCAGCAATATCATACATCCCCATAGCACCTGCAACCAGTGGAACATTATCTACAACAGAAGATAGAACACCAATTGCAAGATTTATTAAATAAATATTTCCTAAATGTTTATCTAAAGCACTTGCCAACAATCCAAGATGTCCAGCAGATTGCAAACTTGCTACAGCTAACAATATTCCTAAGAAAAACAAAACAGTAGGAACATCAACTTTTGAAAGAATTCTTATAACTTGTAATTTTTTATAAATCTCATTTTCCTTTCCTGTACTCTCAGAACTAACAGCAGGAGATAAATGTCTTTCGTTATACCACCTGTGTAAAACTTCTGTTACCATCCATAAAACACCAAGACCAAATAACATTCCCATATAAGGAGGTAAATGAGTTGTTGTTTTAAAAATTGGGACAAAAAGTAATGCAGAAACTCCTAGTATTAAAATTATAATTTGTTGCCTTTTAGAAACGATATCTTTATTATTCAAATTTGCAGGCCTTGTAACATTACCTTTCATAAAGAAAGATAAAATTATTAATGGAATAACCATTGTAAATAATGACGGAATAATTACCATCGTAATAA
Source organism: uncultured Chlorobiota bacterium (assembly GCA_947311445.1). Taxonomy (GTDB): domain Bacteria; phylum Bacteroidota; class Bacteroidia; order Bacteroidales; family JAADGE01; genus JAADGE01. The sequence goes on from CAMZKV010000027.1 coordinate 9,454, forward strand.
TATTTCCAGCAGTAACCTGCCCACCAATCCATAACATAATTGTTGTAACATCACCAATTGGAGACCATGCACCACCAGCATTTGCGGCTAACACAACCATACTTGCAAAAAACCATCTGGTTTTTTGGTCATCAATTAGTTTTCTTAGTAAAGCAATTAGAACAATTGTTGTTGTTAAATTGTCTAATGCAGCAGACATAAAGAATGTTAAAAAACTTAATATCCAAAGTAATTTTAATTTATTAGTAGTTTTAATTTTATCAGTTATAACTTTAAAACCTTGGTGTTGGTCGACAATTTCAACAATAGTCATAGCACCTAAAAGAAAAAATAAAATCTCAGAAATTTCACCTAAATGATGAAGTAATTCATGGTGTGCAATAAAATCAACCATACCTTCATGATTATTTGCGTCTGGATTAGCATTTAAAAAACTCTGCCAAGACCTACTCACAAACTCACCAGTTTCTTTAAGCATTCCTAAAATATCATGGCTTCCTAAAATATATACTACCCATGTCGAAACTCCTATTAATAAAGCTGGTGCAGACTTATCAATTCTTAAAGGATGCTCTAATGCAATCATCAAATACCCCAGAACAAAAACTACAATCATTAAAATAAACATAACTGTCTTATTTTTAGATAATTAATAAAATATTAAATAATGTGTAAATATAGATATGAAAAAGAAAAGATAAAAATTTTTTATCAAAAAAAAAGATATTTTGAAACATAAAAAAAGCCTCAAATATAAATATTTGAGGCTTAAAAAAAGGCAACGTCCTACTTTCCCGCGAATGCAGTAACATCGGCGCTGACAGTCTTAACTTCTCTGTTCGATATGGGAAGAGGTGGAACCCCGTCGCAATAGTCACCTTAAAATTTTAAATAAATTTATGACATACTAAAAGAAAACTAATATCCTACTAGGTGTGTTGAAAGTTTACGGGTTATTAGTACTGCTCGGCTCTGGCATCACTACCATTATACCTACAGCCTATTAACGTCATAGTCTCTAACGACCCTTAAAGGAAATCTCATCTTGAGGCAAGCTTCGTGCTTAGATGCTTTCAGCACTTATCTCTTCCAAACATAGCTACTCTGCGATGCACTTAAGCAGCACAACAGATGCACCAGAGGTTTGTCCAACCCGGTCCTCTCGTACTAGGG